>JALTEO010000457.1 GCA_027073875.1 Bacteroidales bacterium | reverse complement strand
CGGTTTATTTTCAATAAAGAACGGACAATCACTACCAAATTGAAAGGCAATCGCCTTCATTTTCTCAAATGATAATCCCAATTTGAAATATTCATTAATACCTTTAATAAAAAATGCGGCATCAGAAGAGCCACCCCCCAAACCTGCCTGTGTTGGAATTATCTTGTGCAAATGAATTTTTAATACGGGGATTTGATATGCTTTTTTAAAAAACTTGTAAACTTTAACACACAAATTATCATCAGAATCTCCCGGAATGGGAATACCCGTTTGTGTAAACGCAAATTTGTTATCGGCAGCAGGCAAAAGCTCCAAGATGTCAGATAATTTTATGGGATAAAATACCGAAGAGATATTGTGAAACCCATCTGTCCGTTTATTCAAAATTTTCAGTCCAATATTTATTTTAGCATTGGGATAGAGAATCATAGCTCTGATTTTTCGGATTTAATTTTATAGCCCTTCCATCCTGTACCTGTAAAAAGATTTTGACATTAATTACAGATTACCTTTAAACTGACTCAAAAACTCCATGTTGTTTTCAAAAAACAGCCGTAAGTCATTAATCCCGTATTTAAGCATAGCAATGCGTTCAATACCCATACCGAATGCAAAACCTGTATATTCTTTACTGTCAATATTGTTGCTATCCAGTACATTAGGATCTACCATACCACAACCGAGAATTTCTACCCATCCGGTATATTTACATACATTGCATCCTTTGCCGCCACACAATTTACATGAGATATCCATTTCTGCCGATGGTTCGGTAAACGGGAAATATGACGGACGAAGACGAATCTTAGTTTCTTCGCCAAACATTTCTTTGGCAAAATAAAGCAGCGTCTGTTTTAAATCGGCAAATGACACATTATGGTCAATGTAAAGACCTTCCACTTGGTGAAAAATGCAATGTGCCCGAGCCGAAATGGCTTCGTTGCGGTAAACTCGCCCCGGAGAAATTGTACGGATAGGTGGGTTTTCGTTATCCATTACGCGTACTTGAACCGATGAGGTGTGGGTACGCAAAAGAATATCAGGATTGTTGTTAATGAAAAAAGTATCCTGCATATCACGAGCCGGATGCTCCGGTGGAAAATTCAATGCTGAAAATACATGCCAGTCGTCTTCAATTTCAGGCCCCTCAGAAACATTAAACCCAAGATGATTGAAAATTTCAATAATTTCATTCCGGACAATTGAAAGTGGATGTCGCGAGCCAATTTTCCCGGAAACAGGTAATTGCAAATCAATATCTATATTGCCTGTTTCTTTGGTGGAAACAGTGTTTTTAAGTGCTTGTATTTTTTCGTTGGCAAAATTCTTCAAAAGGTTTAAATCTTTCCCGACTAAGCGTTTTTGTTCGGACGGTATTGTTTTAAACTCATCGAAAAGAGCATTAATAATTCCTTTTTTACTTAGATATTTTATCCGTAATGCTTCTGCTTCTTCAGCTGTTTTTGCCGAAAGATTTTTTATATCTTCGTGTAGTCTCTTTATTTTCTCAATCATATTCTTTGGTAATTACAAATTGTTTTTTTAACTCAGGATGGAACCTGTCATTAATTAACTATTTTCATGCTAATAATCCGGACATCTTGTTCCGGTCTATCGTTGGTATTTGTTTTGACATTTGCAATCTTATCCAAAACATCAAAACCACTAACAACTTCGCCAAATACCGTATATTGGCCGTCTAAATGAGGGGCACCACCTTGTGTTTTGTAAATTTTCCGTTCTTCGGGAGTAAATTTAAATGGTGTTTGGTTCGCTTCTTTCATTGCTTTATCTATAACTTCTTTGTCAAATTTTTCTATTTCATTAGTTAAATGGTTTTTATAAAGAGAGTCTAATTTTAACTTCATAGCATGGTTTTCTGGTTTAGATAAGAAATTTATGGCAAGTTCGTTCCGTTGCGATTTTTGAATCCGTTTTTCTATCTTATCAAGTTCCTCATCGGTAAATTTTCTGCCTTGTACAATATAAAATTGCGACCCCGACGATCGTTTTTTTGGATTTACATTATCCGGTTCGCGTGCAGCTGCCAATGCACCTCGTTTATGAAATAATCCGGGTTTAATTTCAGCAGGAATTGTATAACCGGGTCCTCCATTGCCAAGAGGAGTATTCTTTTTTGCAGTTTTTGAATAAGGATCTCCCGCTTGAATCATAAAGTTTTTGATGACTCGGTGAAATAAAAGACCATCATAATAATGATTTTGAACCAATCTAATAAAATTAATCCGATGGATTGGGGTTTCATTGTACAATTTTACAGTAATTGTACCTAAATTTGTTTCGATAGCAACCTTTGTTTCATTAGCCCCATTATTTTGGGCAAAAATAAGTGATATTGCCATCAAAAAATACGCGAATAAAGTAGTTTTTTTCATTATAATTATAACTTTCAATAAAAAAAATTTGTATATTTCCTTTAATTAATTGTAACTTTGTAACTTTGTAAATTCAGTACAAAGTAAATAAATTATTATGAGCCGACGAATTATATTTATTTTTTTCTTGTTTTTTGCCATTGTTTTTTTTGACACTTGCAAAAAACCGGGACCTGCTATTGTCGTTGTTACGGTATTAAACGATTCCAGCATCGCCGTTCCGAATGCAAATGTTAGAGTTTATTCCAGACCTAACAATTCCATCATTGATGTTTCTAACACAACTGATGCAACAGGACATGCATCTTTTAAATTTGATACAGATTATGTGTTAAATATTCATTGTGAAAAAGAAATTAATGGAGATAAAGAACAAGGCAATGCTGTTGTAGAAATACATCCTGATAAAACTACTGAAAAAACAGTTAAAATAAAATAAAAAGATATGAGAACAAAATTATTTACAATCATTAGTGCTTTAGGTTTGTTTCTTATAGTAGGAACAACTTCATGTAAAAAAAACCATTCACCAAAAGCGATTGTTACAGTTACAAAAGCTGATGGTACTGCTATAGAAGGTGCTGCAGTTACAATTTATTCTAATCCAAGCCACACTAACGATTATGGAGAAACCGGATATGTAGATCCGGAAGGCGGAGTTCGGACTTATACTGCTTCTACCGATGCAAACGGGCAGGCATCGTTTGAATTTAAGCACGAATCCATTTATGATGTTTCAGCTTGGTATTTACCTGCAAATTCTAGTGATACGCTGAAAGGTACAGGTGTTTTGATTTTAGAAAATGACAAAACTTACGAAAAAACACTAATTATCCGTTAAAAAAAGTGATTATTATTCCAGAAAGAATTACTTTTGCACTTCCAAAAAATTAAGGTCGGTTGGCCGAGTGGTTAGGCAGTGGTCTGCAAAACCATGTACAGCGGTTCGACTCCGCTACCGACCTCTAAGGGAAAAAGCAACCTATTTTGGTTGCTTTTTTTGTTCTATTACTCAACGACTTCAATAATAATATTTACCGAACCATATTCATCTAATTCACTATTATCAATCAGTTGAATAGTAGCATCATTCCCTGATTTTGATTTGAATGACCACGAATAGCTTTTATCTGCAACTTTTTCAGGATTACCGTATTCTTTTGAAAACTTATCAAAAAACTTTTGATATAAATTGTGTCCTTTCTTTATGGCTACTGCTACATCATTGTCATTGTAGAGATATGTTTGGATATCTATAGAGTAGAGTCCTTTCCGGTCAAAATCACAAATAATATCAAAACTACTGTCTTTATCTATTTTGTATTTGTATTCCAGAGACTCTTTTGTCTCATTTGTCATAGCTTCTTTGTCTTCTGCCTTTTTAACATCTGCTATTTTTGTGTTTAATGTAAGCCCCCTGAAATCGCCATCATCGTTTTTTATAATAGATGAAAATAAATCCGTTTTTGTTGTTTTTGTACAAGAATTAAAAAAAACTGTAGCCATAACAAGAATAATTCCTAACAATAAGATTTTTCTTTTCATAAGATGAGATTTGATTAATAATTTCCAAAAATAAACAAATTCCTAAGATTACAAATAGAATAATTACTAATTTTGGGCTTCCTAAGAATGGAAACCAAGACAGCAAACACACACGAACACATACACAAGAAAAGGACAATTGACCAGTACCATAATTATTATAAGCGTACCGGATTTTATAAGTTTGTCCTAAAAAACCTGTTTTGGTTACTTTTAAGCATAAGTATAATGATTGCTATCATTATTTTAGTTCAATCTTACCTTACTGATTTTGACACCCTCTTTAAATCTGTCTTAAAGGACATGAACCTTGTTTATGTGTTTTTACTCTTTTTTATTTCAGAATCTGTTCTCGGATTAATTCCTCCCGACATATTTATTTTATGGACGAAAACACTGGCACATCCATACTTAAATGTTGCTTTATTGGCAGGATTGTCTTATATTGGTGGAATAAACTCTTACTTTATTGGAAAGTTGGTACAGAAAATTCCACGACTCAAGGTTTATATTATTAAGAAAGAAGAAAAACATTATAAAAAAATAAAAAAATGGGGCTCATGGGTAATTATTATCGCTGCATTATTTTCCCTTCCTTTAGCTATTATATTCATTTTTTCGGGT
>JALTEO010000456.1 GCA_027073875.1 Bacteroidales bacterium | reverse complement strand
TCAAAATTAATGAAACCTTGCTTTACACACTTTTTGGGACAGTATCAACCAAACTCTAATCAATTAGTCCACAACGCTTCACGAAGTTTTTCGCCGAATCCAAATAATTTTTGATAGAATCAGAAAAATACAGGAAACAATAATCAGTGACAGTCCAATATCGAGGTAATCGGCTAAAGCACCTACCAAAAGAGCCATCAGCGAACCGATGAGTGTATTGGTCAGTGATTCTACGGAAAGGGTCGTTGCCAGCGTGTCTGAGTCAAAATTTTCGGAGATGAAAGAAACGCCAACGGGTTTACGAAAGTTTTCGTTGATATAAATGAGCATAAACGACAGTAAGGAAAGCAGATAAAATCCGAAATGAAACAAGATACCACTGACAATTCCGAGGAAGATACCGGAAAGAAGTAGTAGGTTTAATGTCTTTTCGCTGGTTCCGAAAATATTTTTTATTTTACTTGAATGCCGCGATGCCAAACTTGTCAGCAGGTAGAGCACAAAAAATATTAAGCCGACAAACAATGCTGTTTTTTGTTTACCGCTAATAGCCAATCCAACCGGAACCGACAGGGCAAAAAACTGAATGATGATTTGCAGATAATCTTTACTGACCTTGAAAAATCCGCTGTAAGATGATACATTTAGCAAAATCCTGATTTTTTCTTTTTGTCTGATTATGCGGATAAGTGATTGGAAGATAATACGAAAATTTTGTTTGGTGGTGTTGGAATCAGTTTTCATTTTACCTTCTAATTCCTTTGGATAAGAGAGAATTAAAAGTCCGTCTAACAGATAGGGAATGGTTGAGAACAGGAAAACGGCATTATAATCGTTAGCAAAAAAAATGACAAATAAGGCAAGTAAAGATGATATTGCCGAACCAAATTGGGAACAAGAACGCGTCCGCCCGTAATATTCTACTTTGTATTTTTCCCATCCTTTGATTTTCAAATATTCAAAAATCATTGCCTTGTGCGTGCCGGTGCGGAAAGAATCGCCAAAAGCAAACAACAGCATAGCTAAGGCAAACAACCAGAACCCACTGAAAAAATAGAACAAAAGGAACGAGATAATGTAAAACCCGAAAGAAGCAACCATTGTTTTTTTTCGTCCCAAGGCATCGGCGAATATACCCGATGGAATTTCGGTTAAATAAATGGTAGTTTCGCGGATAGCATATAAGATGCCTATATCCAAAAAGTTAATGTTCCTTGATTTGAGAAATATCAAAAAAAACGGTGCAAAAAATTTCAGGTTTTTCAGAAATCCGTAACCGCAGAATTTATAAAACTGAATGTCTTTATCGAATGTCTGCATTTAGAATTGAAAATAGATAAACGGTTGTAATCCTGTAATTTTTGCCTGATAAATCAGAAAAACAATAACAACTACTGCAAGGGCTTTAACATAAATCGGCGATTTGATGAATAAACCACGATACCAATCTTTGGTTTTTACTGATAACCAGTGGATAATATAACCTGCCAACATAACAATGAAAACTATCCGGTAATGATACAGAACCTGCGGCAGTAGCTGTAAATTGAAATGATGCAACATTTGGTTTAATAATTGGCTTGCTTTCTCCATACTGTCAGACCGGAACCAAATTCTTGTAAATGTTATAAAATTGAAAGTCAGGAAAATACGCCAGATATGTATTGCCCAATGGTTGCTGCTGTCATAAGGACTAATCTTTTTCCATAGTTTGTAAACTACAATACCCAAACCGTTAAGTCCGCCCCATAAGATGAATTTTCCGCTGGCACCGTGCCACAATCCGCCGAGCAGCATCGTAATCATGATATTGATATTGGTATTAATCCATTTTTTGAATTTGGGTAAAAAGCGGGCTAATATATAAATAACAACGACACTTCCTACAAAGATAACCGGCAGTAGCCACGATTCTGCCAAAAGTGAAACGACAGTCAAAATAACAGCAGTAAGTATATATGAACCGATAGAACCACTGCGATTACCTCCAAGCGGAATATAGAGATAGTCTTTCAGCCAACTCGATAGAGAAATATGCCATCGTTTCCAAAATTCGCCCACATGAATAGCTTTGTAGGGCGAATTAAAGTTTTTAGGCAAGCGGAATCCCATCAACAGAGCGACACCAATGGCAATATCAGTATAACCCGAAAAATCGGCATATACCTGTAGCGAGTAACCGTAGAGAGCTAAAAGTCCTTCGGTGCCGGAATGGGAGAGCGGGTTAGCAAAAATGCGGTCAATGAAATTTACGGCAATATAATCGGCTAAGACCATTTTCTTTACCAATCCGTTCATTATCAGGAATACAGCATAGCCAAATTCTTGTTTCGAGAGTTTAAATTCTTGTAATATCTGTGGCACAAATTCAGAAGCTCTAACGATAGGTCCGGCAACCAATTGCGGAAAGAATGAGACATAAAATCCGAAATCTAAAATATTGGTTAGCGGTTTTATTTTTTTTCGATATACATCTACGGAATAGCTGATTGTTTGGAAGGTGTAGAACGAAATGCCGACAGGCAACAGGATTTTATCAATATCAAAATGGGTGCCGAATAAACCATTGGAAAATTCCGACAGCACATCAACCACCTGAAAATGTGTTCCGAGCAGCGTGTTAATACTGTCAATAAAAAAGTAACTGTATTTAAAATAGGACAATACCAACAGATTGATAACGATACTTAAACCCACTAATAGCTTACGATTGAGAGGTAGTTTGCTTTTGTAAATTTGTTTCCCAATAAAGAAATCTACGAGTGTAGAGAAGATAAGCAGAAAGAAAAAGAAGCCACTCGTTTTGTAATAGAAAAATAAGCTGATAAGAAAGAGATAAAAGCTGCGGAGTTTCTTTTTTTTGTAGATTAAAGTATAGAATGTCAAGACAATAACAAAAAACACCCAAAAGTATAACTGTGTGAATATCAGCGGAGTTTCTTTGTTAAACAGAAAAATATGTTTTAAATAATCCTGCATCTTACATCGTATCGTTTTTGTTGATGGCAAAGTTTTCCCAAGCTTTCAAAAAAGCAGAGAAAAACAAGTCGCCTTTTAGTTCGTAACCTTTTCCGGTGAAATGTATTCTATCTCGTTTCATCAAGTGCATCTGATACCATTTTTGAGAGGAATTAAATCCACCCATAATTTGATACAGATTCCATACGGCAAGGTGGTATTTTTTTGCTAAATCGTAAATTACCTTTTCTTGCTTTGCCGTGTTTTTATTGGGGTAGCGGCGATGAATGTAATCGTCATTCGGCACGGTAAGGATTATTGCCATTTTCGGATTTGCCGCCCAAAATTGATGAATTAGCGTATCTAAATTGTGGTAATAAACCATTGGGTCAAAATTTTTGCCGTAAGCATCGTTAGTACCAATGGACATTACAGCTAAATCGGGATGGATGGCTTTTAGTTGTGGCGTAAAATAAACACATCGCAAAAACGACGGAATACTTGCACCGTTAATACCAATGGTGTTGTAGATGAGATGCGGGTGCTTGGTCTCAAGTGAGATACCGTAAAGCGTAAAATGCGAAAAAACTGTATCTGTATCCGTGCGAATAATTTTCAGATTTAAAGTGTCTTGTATTTTGTGATAGGAAATGGTTAGGATACCATTAATAGTGTCATTTTTAGCAGTATAATCTGTCGTGTTTGCAGGCATTATTTTGTATCCTGTGCTGTCTTTGTCGTAAAATACGCGAGCAATATCAAAATGCAGGAGTGGTTGTGTTCGTTTATTGTAAATTTGAAAACTTGTAATAGAATCATTGGTAAGTGCGGTAATACCCAGAACACCCATCGGGAAATGTTTCTTTTTCTCTACATTACGGGCAGTTTCCCAGTTGCCTGTAAACTTTGAAGTGTAGGGTAGCGGATTGTTGGTTTTTGCCATAGAATAGGGGAAAACAAGTCCGCGTGATGAAACAATGTCATTAAAATATTGATTCATTTTTAACCTGAATTCTTGTGTGTAGATGTCGGCTTGCAGGTGTGAGCCGCCAAAATGCACAACAGACAGATGTCCTGTTCCTTTTGTCAAATAATCAGTCATAGCTTGAAAGACAGGGATAAATGCGGAACTATCGCCAAAGAATTCCAGCTTATTTTTCTGTAAATCAACAAATTTAGGTAATGGCACATCGTGGGGATAATCGTTCGCCGTTGTTTGGGCTGCTGCATTGAAACTTAATAATAGTAAGATGGCAGAGAATATTGAATGACGAATGGTGAATAAAAATGGTAAATCGTATAAGTAGTGGCAAATTGTATATTGCTTTTCTGTCAAACTGTGTAGCAGCTTGACAAGTTTATTAACTTTGATATTTATTACTTTACTCGTCATTATTTTAATTAATTGTCATAGTCATAATTCAAAAATTCTTTAAATGTGTCTTTTTGTTTTTGATTAGGTTTTTCAAGTTTAATAAATCTTTTATGTTTTCTAATTTCTGTAACATCAAAATATTTAACTACGATTTCTCCTGTGTTTTTTCCACTTTTATATTCTATTACATCACCTTTTTTTAAGTTAAACAAATCTTTTCGATGAGCCATAACATCTTTATCC
>JALTEO010000455.1 GCA_027073875.1 Bacteroidales bacterium | reverse complement strand
AAAAGATATTGCCATTCAAAACAAAAAAAATAGAATACAGACTACCTTTATTATATTTTTGTAATTTTGTCCTATTAACTTAAAACATATCTCAAGATGACAATAGATAAAATTCAAGAACTGTTAGGTGATAAAGCCGGATATTTATTGGATCACAAATGCACAACCATTAATAAGGACAGATTGCATCTACCGGGTCCCGATTTTGTTGACCGTATAGTATATGATTCTAATCGCAATATCCAAGTAATGAAAAACTTGGAATGGGTATTTAATCACGGTCGGTTGGCAGGAACAGGTTATCTCTCTGTTTTACCTGTTGATCAAGGCATTGAACATTCTGCCGGTGCTTCTTTTGCACCTAATCCTGATTATTTTGACCCTGAAAACATTATTAAACTTGCTTTAGAAGCAGGTTCTAATGCTGTTGCAACAACCATGGGCGTTTTGGCATCAGTATCGCGAAAATATGCACATAAAGTTCCATTTATTGCTAAAATTAATCATAATGAGTTGTTGACTTATCCTAATAAATTTGACCAAATAATGTTTGGTTCTGTTGAAGAAGCATGGAACTTTGGTGCTGCAGGTATTGGAGCAACTATTTATTTTGGTTCTAAGGAATCAAATCGGCAGATTGTAGAAGTAGCACAAGCATTTGAACGGGCACACGAATTAGGAATGTTTACAGTATTATGGTGTTATCTGCGAAATAATGATTTCAAAAAAGATGGCGTGGACTATCATGTGGCTGCCGATCTTACCGGTCAAGCAAACCATCTTGGTGTTACATTACAGGCGGATATCATTAAACAAAAATTACCTGAAACAAACAACGGTTTTAAAATAATTGGGTTCGGAAAGACTAACGAAAAAGTTTATTCCGAATTAACTTCCGATCATCCAATTGATTTAACGCGTTATCAAGTAGCAAGTAATTATATGGGGCGTTCGGGATTAATTAATTCCGGTGGTGCTTCGGGGAACAACGACCTTGCCGATGCTGTTTATACCGCTATTGTAAATAAACGCGCAGGAGGAATGGGATTAATTGTTGGCAGAAAGTCATTCCAAAGACCTCTGAAAGATGGCGTGGAATTATTACATGCTATTCAGGATGTGTATCTTAACAAAGAAATAGATATTGCATAGTAGTTACAAAAATTAAGTGAATGTTATTTATTCACAATATATATATTGAATAATGGGTTGGTTTCAAAGATTTAGAAAAGGGATAACTACCGAGACCTCCGAGAAAAAGGAGATTAAGGATGGTCTGTGGTTTAAATGTCCGAAATGTGGAAAAATTTTCCCACACGAGGAACACCACAATAATCTAAATGTCTGTCAAGAATGTGGTTATCATGAGAGAATAGGTAGTAAACAGTATTTTGAAATTCTTTATGACCATAATGAATATCAAGTTTTATTCTCAGAGGTTTCCCCTTCTGACCCTTTACATTTTGTAGATACCAAGCCCTACTCTGAACGGTTAGTGAAAACGGTAGAATCTTCCGGAGTAGATGAAGCCATCACTGTTGCTTGTGGAAAGATTAATAAAATGCCGGTTGTTATTGCTGCTATGAACTTTAACTTTATTGGTGGATCTATGGGATCGGTTGTTGGCGAACGCATTGCCAGAGCTGTTGATCACTGTATTGAAAATAAATCACCATTGATTATTATATCAAAATCGGGTGGTGCCCGTATGATGGAATCTGCTCTATCGCTGATGCAAATGGCAAAAACGGCTGCAAAATTAACACAACTTGCCGATGCAAAAATTCCATATATCTCATTAATGACAGATCCAACAACAGGAGGTGTTAGTGCTTCATTTGCTATGTTGGGCGATTTAAATATTGCCGAACCTGAGGCATTAATCGGTTTTGCAGGACCTAGAGTAATTAAAGAAACAATTAAGAAAGATTTGCCTGATGGCTTCCAAAGTTCAGAATTTCTTTTGGAACACGGATTTTTGGATTATATCGTTGAACGCAAAGATTTGAAAAAAACTTTGGCACTTCAGCTGAAGTTATTGGCAAATTAAAAAATTAAGACCTTTGCAAAACAAAAAAAAGCTGTCATTCTGAGCATTGCGAAGAATTTCAATGTGTTGAATGATAATTGTTTATAGGTTCTTTACAAGCTCCTTCGCTTTGCTCATGATGACATTTTTCAGAATGATAAAATCAGAAGTTTTGCAAAGGTCTCAATTTATTTTACCTTAGTATTTCTATCTTCTTCTTATATGTCTGTCGGTTTGTTACGACTTTGAGTAAATAGGTTCCGGAAGAAATTCCTGAGACATTAATAATAATTTGATTCCCTGTTAAATTCTGATTTATTATTTGTTTTCCATTCAAATCTAAAATTTGAACTATTCTAGAGGACTCATTTTCAGGTAATATAACATTTATTTTATTATTGGTTGGATTGGGAAATATTTGCAATTCATTAATCGCTGCCAGAAGAATACCTGTATTATTATAAATGGTATCCTTGGCAATTAGCCACATATCAGGGTCAAAAATCACAGAATCAATTTTCTCCTGCATAGGTATAATAAATTTTTGATGGTTGATTTGATTATTGAGAACAAGTATTGTATCATTACCTTGTGACCAAAGTTGAAGCGGAACCTTCATTTCAAAGAAACTTACACTATTGTTACTTGGTGTCTGATCAACAACAAAATAAATAGTATCTTGTGCCTGTGCCCACGATATTGAATAATTTGGAAATCCTTGCCCATAATACCAATCATTAAAATATTCTGTCAGTGAAGTATCTCCTGCTGTTTCAAGGTGGGCTTTCAAATCTTCTGTGAGAGCAGTGCCATAGGCAAGTGTTGTGTCATTTAAATAATTTCGTATTCCATGGAAAAAAGCGGAATCGCCTAATATCCATCGTAACATATGCAAGATATAAGCTCCTTTTTTGTAGCTTAGGCGACTATCGAAGATTCTGTTGACAGAGGTGGTATCGTCACAATATACAGATCCATTAGGTTGTGCGGTAATGCCTGCAATTTGTAATTCTTTCCATGTGGACCACCATTGTCCATTTAATAAATGTTCGTAACATAATCCGGTACAATAAGTGGCAAATCCTTCATTGAGCCAAATGTCGTGCCACGAAGCTAAAGTAATGTAATCACCAAACCACTGGTGTGCAAATTCATGAGCTATTAATTCAAATCCAAAATTATATACAAAAGTCATTGTTTGGTGCTCCATGCCTCCACGCCAATTAAATTGAGCATGTCCGTATTTTTCTCTTTTAAATGGATAAGGAATAAATAAACTATCATATAAGTCAAGAATATCATTGATTTGAAGAATGTCGGAAGTATCACCAAGATTTTCAGGATAAATAAAGTTTTGTATCAACAGACTGTCTGTACTACCGGGAAAATGATGGTAAAACGAAAAAACATCGTAATTGGTTACGGCAAAAGCAATCAGGTAGTAATCAATTGGGTACCGATGTTTCCAATGGGTTGTTAATTTATTGCCAACGGTGTCAACAGATACCAGCAGACCGTTACTGGCAGCACGATAGCCGGCAGGATGTGTGATATAAAAATCAAGAGAATCTATTTTATCATTTAAATCTTGTTTACAAGGCATCCAAATGTAAGCACCATATGGTTCTGAAAGTGTGGCAATTACAGGTGTATTTCCTAAACCGTGGTAATGTAATGAAATAGCCATATCGTCGGTAAGTGTATCCGGATAACCATGATAGAATACAGTAATAGAATCCACTTGATTCAAGTTTAATGCACTTGGAAGTTGTGCAAAAAGAAAATCATTGTGGTGTCCGTATGAAATCTGTGACTGATGAAAAATAACCGAGTCAATCTTTAAGCTGTCCGACATATCCAAAACAAAGGTATCAAGACTGTTTAATAGTGATGTGAAGTAAAAAGTAACATTGCCGTTTAGGAATAATGTGTCAGGATTAATTTTAATTTTTATTTGCTCATAATTAAGATCATATCCGTATGCCGGTGTGCTTAATTGTTGCTTTCGAAAGGAAAAATTTGTTTTCTCTTTTGCTGCTATTTGGTTTTCAAAATCTTTTGAAATGGTTTGCGATTTGATTATGGCAGGTGAAATTAAAATGATTGTGAAGAAAAGTAGGAGTAAGCGTTTCATTCTTAATGTTGTATGTTTATGCAAAGTTAGTAGAATTTATTTAATATCCGGTAAAATTATGGTAATTTATTTCTGAAAATACGAAAACAGTCCTTAAATTCCGTTTTTCTCTCAAAATATTATTAATTTTGAACTCTTTTGTATCATTTTCTGCAAAATGAAAGTAACTGTATTATTTTTGTCTTAAATTTTTTTTGATGGACATTGCAATTCTTGGAACGGCATACCCTTATCGAGGTGGACTGACAGTTTACAACGAACGGCTTGCCAACGAGTTCATCAAAGAAAACCACAAAGTAAAAATTGTAACATTTACTTTGCAATATCCCGGATTTCTCTTTCCCGGAAAAACACAATATTCAAATCAACCGGCACCGGAGAATTTGGACATAGAACGGAAATTAAATTCGGTAAATCCTTTAAGTTGGATACAAACAGGATATTATATCCGGAAGTTAAATCCGGAAATTTTAATTATTAAATACTGGCTGCCGTTTATGGCTCCTGCCTTTGGAACGGTTGCCCGCATTGTGCGAAAAAACAATCATACAAAAATCATTTCCATACTTGACAATATAGTTCCCCACGAAAAACGCCCGGGCGACAAGTGGTTTTCGCAGTATTTCGTTAATTCTGTTGACGGATTTGTCGGTATGTCCGATTCTGTTCTGAACGACTTAAATCTTTTTACCACCACCAAACCGCGACAATTTTGTCCACACCCGCTATATGATAATTTCGGGGAACCGGTTTCAAGAGAAACGGCTCTGAAAAGATTGTCATTGCCGGAAGATTCCCGTTATGCCTTGTTTTTCGGGCTGATTCGTGACTATAAGGGGTTAGATATTTTGCTTGAAGCATTTGCCGATGAGGTGTTGAAAAAATCCAACATCAAATTGATTGTCGCCGGAGAATTTTATGCCTCATCAGAAAAGTATCTTGATATGATTAACCGCTATGGACTTCAAGATAAGGTAATTCTCCATAAGCATTTTGTTCCCGATGATGAGGTAGTGAATTATTTTTGTGCCGCCGATTTGGTTGTCCAGCCCTATAAAATGGCAACACAAAGTGGTGTAACACAAATAAGTTATCACTTTAATAAGCCAATGATTGTTACCAATGTAGGTGGATTGGCTGAGATTGTTCCCCACGGCAAATGCGGTTTCGTTGTGCCTGTATCTCCGGAAGCAATTACCAAAGCCATCTTGAAATTTTTTAATGAAGTTAATCCGGCTGATTTCTTGCAAGCCATTGCAGAAGAAAAGAAAAAATATGCTTGGTCGCGGATGACGGCAACAATTTATGACCTTTACAAAAAAATACAAAACGATGATTTTTAGAAGCAAAGCACCATTAAGGATAGGACTTGCCGGCGGCGGTTCCGATGTGTCGCCTTATTCCGATATTTACGGAGGAGCCATTCTCAACGCCACTATCAACAAATATGCTTACGCATCCATTATCCCCCGTGATGACGGAAAAATAATTTTTAAAGCCGAAGACAGAGACGAATACCTTGAAACCGAAGCAACGGAAAAATTAAATATTGACGGAAAATTTGATTTGCACAAGGGCATATATAACCGTATAGTTAAAGATTTTACGGACACCCCCCTGTCATTTGAGTTGTTAACTTTTGTTGATGCACCTGCCGGATCGGGGCTGGGCAGTTCTTCTACACTGGTAACGGCAATTATCGGGGCTTTTGCCGAATGGCTAAAATTGCCGCTGGGAGAATACGACATTGCTCATCTTGCCTATCAAATTGAAAGGATTGACTTGAATATGGCAGGCGGGAAACAAGATCAGTATGCGGCTACTTTCGGCGGATTTAACTTTATGGAATTCTTTGAAAACGACAAAGTTATTGTCAACCCTTTACGCATTCACAGCTCTGTGGTTAACGAGTTGTCCAATAATATTTTATTGTATTATACCAAAATAAGCCGCGATTCGGCAAACATAATCGAAAAACAGCAAGAAAATGTAACACAAAAGGTTACAACTTCAATAGAGGCAATGCACAATATCAAGTCGCAAGCCATACAAATGAAAGAAACCATTTTAAAAGGTGAATTGGATAAGATTGGAGAGATTTTAAATTTCGGATATAAAAATAAAAAGCAAATGGCTGCCGGTATTGTTACCGACTTTATGGAAAAAATATATCAAACCGCACTTTCGGCAGGTGCTACCGGCGGAAAGATTTCCGGAGCCGGTGGCGGCGGTTTTATGTTTTTCTATTGTCCCCGTAACACGCGGTTTCAGGTAATTAAAGCACTGAACGCTCTCGGAGGCACATTTTATCAGTTTGAATTTTCAAGTGAAGGACTTACTACTTGGAGTGTGAAATAAAATATTTTTACTATGATAACGAAAAGAATACAACAATCCATAGAGGTAAAAACAAAAATTCTGAAAGATTCTGCATTGCTCAAAACTATTGAGACAGCTGCAAACAGGATAATTGATGCCTACCGTTCGGGAGGCAAAGTACTATTATGCGGCAATGGCGGAAGTGCTGCCGATGCCCAACATCTTGCTGCGGAGTTATCGGGCAGATATTATTTCGACAGACCACCGCTTTATGCCGAAGCATTACAGGTAAACACTTCGTATATTACCGCTGTTGCCAACGATTATAGCTATGATGAGATTTTTGCACGGTATATTGAAGGTGCCGGCAGGAAAGGCGATATTTTAATCGGTATCACCACTTCGGGAAACTCAGCCAACATTGTTAAAGCTGTGGAGGCAGCCAAAGCAAAAGGGATGCATACCATAGGAATGACAGGAAATACCGGCGGAAAACTTAAAAAATCAGTCGATATCTTGATTAATGTGCCTTCGGACGACACCCCGAGAATACAGGAAGCCCACATTATGATAGGTCATATTATTTGTGAAATAGTAGAAAAAACCTTATTTCCCAAAAATGATTAGCGAAGCTATAATTGTAGCCGGAGGCAAAGGCACCCGCTTGCAAGGTGTTATTGATGACATCCCGAAACCCATGGCACCCATTGGGGAAAAACCGTTTTTGGAAGTATTGTTTAACCAACTCATTAAAGCCGGAATCCAACGCGTAGTATTGTCGGTGGGCTATAAATGGGAAAGCATAAAAGCCCATTTCGGCGAAAACTACAAGTCGCTTTCGTTGGAATATGCCGTAGAAAAAGAGCCGCTCGGAACCGGCGGTGGTATAATGAACGCTGCAAAACATATCGAGTCGTATGCCTTCTATGTAATCAACGGCGACACATTTTTTGATGTAAATTTCCGGCAACTTTACAGTTTTTATTTACATACCGATGCCAATATTTGTGTGGCACTGAAACCATTGGAAAAATTTGACCGTTACGGCAGTGTGGAACTAAATGATACTTACAGGATTGTCCGTTTTAAGGAAAAACAATTTGTTGAAAAGGGGTATATCAACGGCGGTATTTACATAATAAACCAAGATGTGTTTTCGGGCATTGAGACAAAAAGTTTTTCCTTTGAGAAAGACATTCTGGAAAAGAAAACGGATATTTTAAAAATCTATGGCTTTCCTTCAAACGGATATTTTATCGATATTGGGATTCCTGAAGATTATCGCAAAGCGATAAACGAATTGAGCGAATAAACTAACGATTATAACAAATGTTAGTGAACTGAAAGAAATTGTTCCTCATGATAAAGTAAGTTCTGTAATTGAAAAATCTTACTACTTATCATGATTAAATGACAACAAAATGATACAAGACCTATAAGGTTGTTCTTTCAGGATAAAACTCGATTCAAACGAATAGATAATGTTTGTTCCTGTTGAGTTCCGGGTAATCAAAGAGCAAGAATAAGTAATCAGATTATTCGTAAATATATCTCATATTCTCTAATTTTACCTTATGCAAATACTAAATGTATGAACATTTTATACAAGGGGTTTTAAAAAGAATTTAAAGATTATAGAATAATAGTACCAATGGATAAAGTATCGTGGAATACTAGCGAGGAATTTGACTGAGTATATGAAAACTTTTGCGGAAACAAATGTTAAAAATGACTCGGCATCGTTAAAATTATTAATAACTTTGTAAAACAATTTGAGATTTGTTTTCTATGATTAAAATAAAGTTATCATTAAGTTTAATATTTCTTATTTCTTTTAATTCATTGTTTTCGCAGGACATGAAAACAATATTTAATGAAGCAGTTGCCTATATTGAAGATGAGAACTGGACAGAAGCCGTAAAAGATTTTCAACAAATATATAACAATCAACCGGAAAACGGCAATGTCCAATTTAAGTTGGGATATTGCTACTTGAATATGAATCAACCCAAAAAAGCAATACGGTATTTAAAGGAAGCTGTTTCAAGAATTAATGCTGAAAAAATGGAGGATAATTACGATGTGACCAGTGCTCCGTTAGAAACCTATTATTATTTAGGACAAGCATATCATCTGGATTATCAGTTCCAGAAATCAATTGATATTCTGGCACTCTTAAAAAATCAACTATCCTCAGATGAAACAAACTTTTTGGCAAAAATTGACCAAATAATCAATTGGGATAAGAATGGCATTTTACTGACACAACATCCTATAAAAATAGATGTAACTAATTTAGGCGACAGCATCAATAGTCCTTACGAAGATCACAGCCCCGTTGTTTCAGCAGATGAAAGCGTATTATTATTTACTTCTCGCCGCGAAGGAAGTATTGGTGGTAAGTTGTTAGACGACAATCAGTATGACGAAGATATCTATATTACACATCGTAACGATGATGGCGTATGGGAAAAAGCAAAAAATATTGGCACACCTGTAAATACAGTAAATCATGATGCTACCATCGGACTATCTGTTGATGGTCAGACACTGCTGATTTACCGTGATGATAATGGTAACGGAAATATTTATTACAGCCAATTGAATGGTGACCAGTGGAGTGAACCGAAAAAATTTCCGGCACCAATAAATACTAAAGCACGCGAAACCGATGCATCGCTTTCTGCTGACGGGCAAACACTTTTTTTTACCAGCAATCGCAAAGGCGGATATGGGGGATTAGATATTTATATGTCAAAAAAATTACCTTCAGGCGACTGGGGAATTCCTCAAAATCTTGGTCCCAATATTAATACACCGTACGACGATGACTGTCCTTACATTCATCCTGACGGCGTAACTTTATTTTTTAGTTCGGAAGGACATCAGTCAATGGGAAGATATGATATTTTCTATTCGATGCTTGATAAAAAAACAGGAAAATGGGGAGAACCCACAAATATCGGTTATCCAATCAATACAACCGGTAGTGATATGTTTTATTTACCAACACCGGACGGAAAACGGGCATATTATGCCTCATCACAGTACAATAATAGCAAAGGAGGAACGGATATTTACCTGATATTACTACCGGAAGCTAAGGAGAAAGAACTTACAGTAATGAGTGGTTATATTATTGCCGGAGATGGAACCGTACCACAAAATATAACAATTACGGTAACAGATGTAACAACTCAAGATGTGGTTGGTATTTTTACGCCAAACTCTAAAACAGGAAAATATCTATTTATCTTAAAACCAGGGAAGACTTATGATGTTTCGGTAGAAGCGGACGATTACTTATATTATTCTGATAAAATTGAGGTCAAAAAAGGAACTACTTATCAACAAATTAAACGGGCTATTAAATTGGATCCTATTATTTTAGGAGACTTGCAAGCTAATTATTTTGTGAAATTCAAACCTAATTCCTATAAACTATTTAACGGCATCATTGCCGACTTAAAAAATATAGCAAGATTTATGTTTGTTAATGATAGTTTGCATATTAATATCTTTATGAAAGATAGTAGCGACAATATACCACTGAACCAAAAACGCAAAGATGTACTCAGAAGATATTTAACGGCTAAAAACATTGATACCAACCGTATTCATATTGACGAACGGAAACCAAACGCTATCAACCTGATTATTATTCCTAATTCTCAAGAAAAGCAAATAACCGGAGATACAAACCAAGACACTAACAATAAGACTACACCGCAAGACACTTCATCAGTAAAGAATCCTATTATTCCTGCCAAAGGCGATGTAACAATTTCCGATATGCTCTTCGAACTTGATAAATACGAAACCCACGCTTACGATAAACAACTAGATGTGCTGGCAAGTTATTTGGTTGCTAATCCTACTGCAATTATTATGGTTCATGGATATACTGATTCGCAAGGAACTGACAAATACAATAATGTCTTGGGATTACGACGGGCAAAACTTGTAAAAGATTATTTAGTATCCCGTGGTGTTGACCCTAAAACCCTGCAAATAAAAAATCACGGTGAAAAAGATTTAATTGCTATTGAATCGAGTCCGGAATCCCGTCGTTACAATCGCCGTGTTGAATTCCAAATTATTAAGCAAGGGAAAAATAAACTAACAGTATTGCCAATAAAGGTACCGGAAGCATATAAAATTAAATAGTACTGTAAAAAAAATAAAAAAAATACTTGCAAATAGAGAAAAAACAACTATCTTTGCACCTGCTTTTAAAGAAAGTTCTTTACTATAAAAAATATATTGCGGGGTAGAGCAGTGGTAGCTCGTCGGGCTCATAACCCGAAGGTCGCAGGTTCGACTCCTGTCCCCGCTACTTGTTATACACACAAACACTTTAAATTAATATTTATTAGCCCGTAAAAAACGGGCTTTTTTGTTTCCATTCCGCTAAATAATACTTTTTATCTTACATTTGTTCTCTTAGAATTACCTTTTCAAAAAAAAATATACATGAGACCTCTCAAAAAACAATTTGTCCAAAAATCTGATTCGCCGAAAAAATACCAACATGGGAAAAACACCGGAAAACGAAAAATTCAAGTAAAAAAACAAAAGCCCGTTGATGAAAAAATACGACTCAATCGTTATATTGCCAATGCAGGTATTTGTTCCCGTCGTGAAGCTGATAAATATATTACTGCCGGCACTGTAACTGTAAACGGAAAGGTAATCAATGAAATGGGATATAAGGTCTTGCCAACAGATGATGTACGATTTAACGGACGACGATTAAAACCTGAGAAAAAAGTATATTTATTGCTAAATAAACCAAAAGATACTGTTACTACCGTAACCGACCCTCACGCATTAAAAACAGTTGTTAATATTGTTTCAGATTGTTGTAAAGAACGGGTTGTACCAATGGGACGCTTAGACAGAAATACGACAGGGGTCTTACTCCTTACCAATGACGGCGATTTAATTAAGAAATTGACACACCCCTCTCAGGAGATTGAAAAAATTTATATGGCAGTTTTAGATAAAAATTTTAAATCGTCACAATTTGAAACACTAATAAACGGTATAGAACTGGAAGACGGGAAAATATCGTTTGATGCGGTCAGTTATGTTGATGAAAAAACCAAAAATAAAATTATTATCCGTATTCATTCAGGACGAAATAGAATTGTGCGTCGTACGATGGAGGCACTTGGATATAAAGTTAAAAATCTTGACCGGATAAATTTTGCCGGAATCACAAAAAAAGGACTTCGTCGCGGACAATGGCGTTTTTTAACGACAAAAGAAGTCGGCTACCTGAAAATGTTATAAAGAAAAAATATCTGACAATTATTTTCTCTCTTTCATCCACAACAAAATACTTATCGTTTCAATTGTGCGATATGTTGCCAGAAAATGCCGGCGGGTATCATTTTTGAAAAATTCAACAATGGCAGTTCCATCTTCATCAAGTAAAAATTCTTTAACACGAACATCTTTTTTGTAATCAACATCGGTTCCCACAATCTTATATAATGCTTCTTTAGCAGACCAAACAATAGTAAGAAATTGAATTTGTTCAATGGCAGTTGTAAGGTTATTCATATAAACGAATTCTGCCGGGTTCAAAAAACGATCTGCTATTTTCAGTAGCCGTGGATGAATTAACTCAACATCAATACCAATTTGAAATTCTTGACTTATGGCAACAGCAACAGTGGTTCTGGAGTGAGAAATGCTAATTTCCAATTCGGGATGATTTCGCAAATACGGCTGTCCATTACTTTTGTAAGCAATTTCTACCTTCTGCTTAAATATCTCATTGAGTAACGCTCGCACTTGCAGCCATTCAATTTTTCGTAAATCGGAAGAAAAACTATTCAGAAGCGTTGATTCTTCAGGAGAAAGATTTGCTTGTTCATACAAAGCATCATCTTGACTCTCTAACGAAGTCCAAAAAATCTTGATACCCTGATCTTCAATTTTATGATAAAACAACTTGTGTTATTTATTTTCAACCTCAACCAGAACAATAACGGTGTTTTCGCTACATTCTACCACACCACCTGCAATGTCAAACAAATGACTTTTTTTATTTTTATCAATAACTTTTATTTGTCCTTGGCTTAACGATGAAATAATAGGTGCATGATTCTCTAAGATTTCAAAAGAGCCATCAATTCCGGGCAATTGAATTAATGAAATACTATCATTAAATAATTCTTTTTCCGGTGTTACGATAGATAATTGCATAAGCTTTTATTTAGATAGCGTCTTTCAACATCTTTTCACCTTTCTCAATAGCGTCTTCAATGGTGCCTACCAATTGGAATGCTGCTTCGGGATATTTATCCACTTCACCATCCATAATCATATTGAACCCTTTAATTGTATCCTTAATATCTACAAATACACCTTTGAGTCCTGTAAATTGTTCTGCCACAAAGAATGGTTGCGACAGGAACCGTTGAACCTTACGGGCACGATAAACTGTCAGTTTATCTTCCTCGCTCAACTCATCCATACCAAGGATGGCAATAATATCTTGTAATTCTTTGTATCGTTGCAAAATTCTTTTCACGCGTTGAGCTGTTTCGTAATGTTCTTTACCCACAATGTCGGCAGAAAGAATTCTTGAAGTAGAATCCAATGGGTCAACAGCGGGATAAATTCCCAATTCGGCAATTTTACGACTCAGTACCGTGGTAGCATCCAAATGCGAAAAAGTTGTTGCAGGAGCAGGGTCTGTTAAGTCATCGGCAGGAACATATACTGCTTGTACCGAAGTAATTGAACCGTGTTTTGTGGAAGTAATTCTTTCCTGCATCGCTCCCATTTCCGTTGCCAAAGTCGGCTGATAACCTACAGCTGACGGCATACGACCCAACAAAGCGGAAACCTCAGAACCGGCTTGTGTAAAACGGAAAATATTGTCAATAAAAAACAGAATATCACGACCGGCACCTTTACCGTCGCCATCGCGGAAATATTCGGCAACCGAAAGTCCTGACAAAGCAACTCGTGCACGGGCTCCCGGAGGTTCGTTCATCTGTCCGAAAATCATTGTTACCTGCGATTTTTCCAATTCGGTCATATCTACCTTAGACAAATCCCATCCACCTTCTTCCATACTTTTCTTAAAGTCATCACCGTAGCGGACAATATTTGCTTCAATCATCTCTCGTAATAAATCGTTACCTTCACGGGTTCGTTCTCCTACTCCGGCAAAAACAGACAGTCCTGAATAACCTTTTGCAATGTTGTTAATCAACTCCTGAATCAAAACGGTTTTACCAACGCCGGCACCACCGAACAGACCGATTTTACCACCTTTGGAATATGGCTCAATCAAATCGAGCACCTTGATTCCCGTAAAAAGGACTTGTGTCTCTGTCGTTAAATCTTCAAAGTCAGGTGCTTCTTTGTGAATAGGTGTTGATGTATTCGTATCAACGGGCTGAATACCATCAATAGATTTTCCGATAACATTAAATAACCGTCCTTTGATATTTTCTCCCGTAGGCATTGTGATAGGTTCGCCCATAGCAACAGCTTCCATACCGCGATAAATTCCATCGGTGGAATCCATAGCAACACAACGGATAGTGTTTTCGCCAATATCTTGCTGATTTTCAATAACTAACTCCTCACCATCTTCTTTGGTGATAATTAATGCTTCGTGTATTTTTGGTAAATCGGCTCCCGATTCTTCAAAGCTAACATCAACAACAGGTCCAATAACCTGTACAACTTTTCCGGTAACTTTATTCATTACTTAAATGTTTCTGTTTAATAAATAAAGG
>JALTEO010000454.1 GCA_027073875.1 Bacteroidales bacterium | reverse complement strand
GTAAAATAAACGGGAAGCGGATAATTTTTTCTCCAAGCAAGGTAAATGATGGCATACCGTAGCCGGTTTCCCAAAAGTTTTCTACCAAGGCAAATTTTGAATACGGGTATTTCCCCAACATTTCGTTGTCCATATTCATATATTGTTCGGTAACTTCCAGATATTTGTTTGCCAGCCCTTCATCGGGAGAACGCAGAAAAGCCATTGCCTTAACACCATTATTCATATCGTAGGAATATTCGTAAAAATGTGCCGCAATCAAAAAAACTTCTTCCTGTGGTTTGTCGCAAACCCAAGTGTCAATATGCTTGTCTGCTTTTGTCATTTCATTTGTTCGTTTGCCGATAGTAACATTTTTCCAGTCTTTTGGCAGCTCTGTCGTTAACGAGAAAGTAATTAATTTATCCTTAAAGGTTGGTACCCAATAGGTAGAACCGGCTAAATAAACACCTTTGGAACAGATAATTCCGGGCGTTTGCGAAAATCCCCGTTGATAGTTTTGTTTATTCTGTTCTATCTCATAATCAATTTTCCCGCTATAACTTATCGTAATAGTTTGCCCTTTCCCTTTGATTTGCCATAGGGTTAAAGGCAGTTTATTTTCGGCACCGTTATCGTCACGATCCATCCCCACATCATTTGCTTGTGTGTGGTCTTTTAGTTTTTGAAGTGAAATGCCTTTCGTTTTACAAATAGGTGTCAATGCGGTATTGAGCCAAAATTCCCGGGGAGAATTTTCCGGCAAAGTTATTGAATCTAAAACGGAAATTTCTGAAGTTTCAGGGTTAATCGTTGCCTTTAAAAAATGGTTAACTGTTGTGTTTTGGGATGATGATAAAAATCCCATTAACAAAAATACGGATAAGGATAATAAGTGTTTCATAATTTTATATTTATTGGTGTTTTAAAATTCTAAGTCATCAAGGGAAATTAAACCAATTAATTAATATGCCCTGTCTTTTTTATTTTCAATAAAATTAATAAATGCTCTGTTGACTACTCTGTTGCCACCGGGAGTAGGATAATCTCCCGTAAAATACCAGTCGCCGAGATGATTCGGACAAGCACGATGGAGATTTTCAATCCGCTGATAAACAACTTCAATATCTGCCTGAATATGTTCTAACCGGAGCATTTGAGCAATTTTATGTGAAATCTGTTCGGGCGTAAACGGTTTGTAGATTTCCTTTACATAATTTTTAATTTTTTCTTTCGGCAGATTTTCCTGCTCTTTGCACTGCGAGTAAACTTTGTTAATGATGCCGCCCTGTTGTGTTTCTTTCAACAGGTCAATGGTAGCACGAAAAGCAATTAAATCGTCCAGTCGTGCCATATCAATGCCATAACAGTCGGGATACCGTATTTGTGGTGCCGACGAAACGATTACAATTTTTTTAGGATGCAGTCTGTCCAAAATATTGATGATGCTTTCTCTGAGCGTTGTCCCACGAACAATAGAATCGTCAATAATGACCAAATTGTCTTCGTAAGGACGAATGGCTCCGTAGGTTACATCATATACATGTCCCACCAAATCGTTTCTGCCTTTGTCTTGCGAAATAAAAGTCCGCAATTTGGCATCTTTTATGGCAATTTTCTCAACGCGGGCTTTGATATCAATTATTTTGCTCAATTCCTCCATGTCGGGCGAATGCCCCAATTTCAGGATCTTTTCTTTTTTTACTTCTTTCAAATAATTCTCAACACCTTTTATCATACCGAGGAAAGAAGTTTCAGCTGTGTTGGGGATATAAGAAAATACGGCGTTTTTTATGTCAAAGTCAATGGCTTTAAGAATGTCATCTACAATGTATTCGCCCAAATGTTTCCGTTCGGCATAAATATCGGCATCACTTCCACGGGAGAAATAAATTCGTTCAAAAGAACATGCTTTTACTGTTTCTGCTTTCCGGATATTTTCTTCGGTGGTGGTGCCGTCTTTTTTAATGATAATAGCATTTCCTGGCATTAGCTCTTTCACTTTTTCGTAAGGCACATTAAGGGCTGTTTGTATTACCGGTCTTTCTGATGTGACAATAACAAATTCATCGTCTTGATAGTAATAAGCCGGACGAATACCGTTGGGGTCACGAATCACAAATGCATCGCCATGACCAATGAGTCCACCGATGACATAGCCGCCATCCCAATATTTGGTGGCATTTCTTAGGATGTTGGTAATTTTCAGATGTTTGGCAATCAGGTCTGTCGTTTCAATATTATTATGTCCCTCGGCGTGAAATTTGTCAAACAGTTGTTGTACTTCTCTTTCAAGGAAATGCCCCATATTTTCCATAATGGTAACGGTGTCGCTATAATCCTTGGGATGTTGTCCGAGGTCAATCAGCTTTTCAAGTAGTTCGTCAACATTTGTCAGGTTGAAATTGCCGGCAAGCACCAAATTCCGTGTTTTCCAGTTGTTTTGCCGCATTTGCGGATGCACTTGCTCAATATCATTTTGTCCAAAAGTGCTGTAACGGACATGCCCAAGGTATAATTCTCCGGCAAAGGGCAGGTTTTGTTTTGCCCATACCGCATCATTTAAAAGTGATGATTTTTGGGTCTTTTCTAATTCTTGGAAAGGTTGATTTATTTGACGGAAAATATCAATAATCGGGGTGGAACTATTAGAACGAACACGATTAAGATAGGGTTTTCCCGGCGGGAGATCTATTTTTAAACTGACAGCACCGGCACCATCTTGTCCCCTGTTGTGTTGTTTTTCCATCAGGAGGTATAGTTTGTCGAGTCCGACACGCCATGTGCCGTATTTCCATTTGTAGTATTCCAAGGGCTTTAACAAGCGAATGAGAACAATGCCACACTCATGTTTGATAGATTCACTCATAAGAGGAAGTAGTTAAATTACATTTATCTACAAAGGAAATAAAAATGAATGGATGGGCTGAAAAATATTTGTTTTTTTTGATAAGTGACTTTTGCAAAACTTAAGATGACAACTTTTTTTGACTTTTGTAAGGGTTTCATGCCGATTATACCAAATCTTTTTTATTTTAATGATGCCGTAATATTAGAAATAGCTCTTATCTCCTATTTCTTTCAAGTTTGGACAAAGTATTTAGAGATGTATGTGCAACATATTTTATTATATATTAGTTAATTGTAAATTATTAATTGGCACTAATCTATTCCCTTTTTCCGAAAATAATCCTGATGATATTCCTCCGCTTTGTAAAAATTGGTAAAAGGAACTATTTCCGTTACAATAGGTTGCTTGTATTTATTTGTTATTTCTAACTGTTTTTTAATTTCCAATGCTTGTTTAATCTGGATATCGTTGTGACAAAAAATAACCGATCGGTATTGAGTTCCCACATCGGGACCTTGACGATTTAACTGTGTGGGGTCGTGAATTGAGAAAAAAACAGAAACTAATTCTTTGTAGGATACAATTTTCTCATCAAAAAAAACCTGAACTGCCTCGGCATGTCCTGTTTCGCCGGAGCAAACTTCTTCGTAAGACGGATTTTCAACATTACCTCCGGCATAGCCAACAGTTGTTTTAATCACACCTTTTACTTTTGATAATTTATACTGAACACCCCAAAAGCATCCTGCGGCAAATGTAGCTACTCCCATAATTTTTTCATTTGTTTCTTAAAACTAACAAATTACCATTCAATTTGTTCATATAATTTTGAAAGAAAAGAATTATTAAAATTCTCTTTAATACCTTTGTCGCTTAAAATTATTGAGATGAGACATACCTTTGGTTTCTTTTTGGTTTTATTTATCCTGATTATTTCGTCATGTGCTCCTACTCGTTTTGTAGAGCCATTGGAAAAAGGAGAACATGCTGTTTCTGCAAATTTTGGTGGTCCGCTTATCCATTTTTCAGGTATGGTTATTCCTTTGCCGCTAACAGCACTTACTTATGGCTATGGTTTAGATTCCAACACTACGGGATTTGCTTCCATACATACCACAGCTTTGGCATTCGGTGTTTTTCAAAACGAATGGGGAATAAACCGTAAAATACTTAGCCAGAAAAACATACAACCTGCCGTAAGTTGTAATTTGGTTGCCAACACGGCTTTTGATAAATGGGAAAAACAATTTAAATTCTGGCCTGAATTAGATATAAATGCTTATTGGCATTTAAAAAATCCTAGTCGATTAATTTATGTAGGTGTTGGCAATTGGTTTGAATTGTCAAAATACCGTGCTCATGATGAATTGCAACCTGTCCACTGGATTTTTAATCCACATATCGGCTATCGTTACACACACAACAAATGGACATATTTTATAGAAGGAAAAATATTGGCACCGAATATCAGCAATCAAAAATTAGTGGTTGATTATTTGAAACCGTGGGGCGAAAAAGGTGCATCGGGTATTTATTTAGGCATACTCAAAAAATTTTAATCATGAAAAAAAATGTTTTCTTTTTGGCAATTATTATCGCAATATCTTCTGTTAGTTGCCTGCGAATGGACGATATGCTTTACAATGAGTCGGCATTGGATTTTTACAAATTGGATGATTACGAAGGGGAAGTAGATTTTCGCCTTGACAATAGTTATGCTATTCCTGACTCGTTGACATATTTGTTTACACTGGAATCGCAAACAGCGACCGAAACAACTCCCACAAAAATTTATGCTATTTATCTTGGTGATACTAATCGGATTGCAACTGATACCATCATAATGTATTGTCATGGCAATCGCGACCACATGGATTTTTACTGGCAACGCGAGAAATTGTTGGCAAATGTCGGCGGCAAGAATCGTTTCGGCGTGTTGATGCTCGATTATCGTGGTTTCGGAATGTCCGAAGGCAAATCAACCGAAGAAGGGCTTTATGCCGATGTAGATGCCGGACTAACTTGGCTTAAGAATCACGGACTAACAAATGACCGCTTGGTAATTTACGGATTCAGCTTAGGTTCAGCTCCTGCAACAGAACTTGCAGCACATCCCCGTTCTATGATACCTTCAAAACTAATTTTAGAATCACCGTTTGCCTCTGCTGCGGTAATGGTGCAAGACGGTAGCATACTGGATATTCCGCCTTCTTATTTCACAAACCTGAAGATTGATAATGCAGAAGAAATAAAACGGGTTAACCAACCGTTTTTGTGGTTTCATGGTATTGACGATACCTTCTTAAATATTAAAACTCACGGCGAAGTGATTTTTAAAAATTATCATGGTACCAAAGGCATTGCTGTTAGGGTGAAAGGTGCTGACCATGGCGAAGTTCCTGAAAAATTCGGATTTGTTCCTTATTGCAAACAGATTGAAGATTTTATTACGGGGAATTATTAGAACTCCCTTAGTGTCAGAAAAAAATAAATTTTTGAAGTCCATTAGTAAATTTTCTTTACCTTTGAAAAAAAAATGGCATTGGAAAAAACAATAAAATCTGCTTTAATATCAGTCTATTACAAAGATGGCATTGACAAGATTGCTGCCAAACTGGCAAATCTTGGCGTAAAAATTTATTCTACCGGTGGTACACAATCGTATTTAGAAAAAAATAACATTCCGGTAACTGCCGTAGAGTCATTAACCTCTTACCCTTCTATTTTGGGCGGACGGGTTAAGACACTCCATCCCAAAGTCTTCGGTGGCATATTAGCTCGTCGTGAGGTGGAAACGGATATTCAGGAACTAAATAATTATGAAACGCCGGAAATTGATTTGGTGATAGTAGATTTATATCCTTTTGAAGAAACTGTTGCCGGCGGTGGTTCGGAACAGGAGATTATTGAAAAAATAGACATCGGCGGCATTTCACTGATTCGTGCGGCAGCCAAAAACTTTAAAGATGTATTGGTAGTTTCGCACAAAGGACAATATGACGACCTGCTAAAGATTCTAACTGAAAACAACGGTTCTACAGACTTAGAAGTTCGGAAATCATTTGCCCGCGATGCATTTAATATTTCATCACATTACGACACACATATTTTCAATTATTTTGCCGGTAATCCTTTTGTGGCATTCAAGCAAAGTATTCAGGATTCGGAACACCTCCGCTATGGCGAAAATCCCCATCAGAGTGCTGTATTTTGGGGCAATTTCAAAGATATGTTTGACCAACTCCACGGCAAGGAAATTTCCTATAATAACATTCTGGATATTGATGCTGCAGTAAATTTAATTCACGATTTTGACGATACAACAGTAGCCGTATTAAAACATAATAACGCCTGCGGACTGGCAAGTCGTGAAAATTTGTTGACTGCATGGACAGACGCATTGGCAGGGGATCCTGTATCGGCTTTTGGTGGCATTGTTGTGACCAACCGTAAGATTGATGCTGTTACTGCCGGGGAAATCGACAAAATATTTTTTGAGGTTGTTATTGCTCCCGCTTATGATGACGATGCACTTACCATCTTGAAACAAAAGAAGAACCGCCGTATTTTAATTCAAAAACACGATAATATGCCCAAGCAGATTTTCCGCTCTGCACTAAACGGTGTATTATTTCAAGAAAAAGATTTAAAAACGGAAACCGCCGAAGAGTTAAAACCCGTAACCAATCGTCCTCCTACAGCAGAAGAAACGGAAGACTTGCTATTTGCCATGAAACTGGTAAAACACACTAAATCAAATTCAATAGTATTGGCAAAAGATAAACAATTATTGGCAAGCGGCACGGGGCAAACATCCCGTATTGATGCCCTGAAACAAGCCATTGTAAAAGCCAAAAATTTTAATTTTGATTTACACGGAGCTGTAATGGCATCCGATGCTTTTTTCCCTTTCAAAGACTCGGTGGAAATTGCTCACGAGGCAGGAATAACAGCTGTTATTCAACCCGGCGGCTCTATCCGAGACAAAGAATCCATTGACTTTTGTAATGAACACGATATGGCAATGGTTTTTACGGGAATCAGACATTTTAAACATTAATATACAGTAGAACTATGGGACTTTTTTCATTCTTAACCAACGAAGTAGCGGTAGATTTGGGTACAGCTAACACCATTATCATTCACAATGATAAGATTGTTGTTGACGAGCCGTCTATTGTTGCCATTGACAAAAAAACAGGAAAATTAATTGCACTTGGAAATCAAGCCCGTTCCATGCACGGCAAAACACATAAAGATATTGAAACAATTCGTCCGTTACGCGATGGCGTGATAGCCGACTTTAATGCTGCCGAGCTGATGATTCGGGGAATGTTGAAAATGATTACCAAAAAATCAGGGTGGTTTGCACCATCACTGCGGATGGTTATCTGTATTCCTTCGGGAAGTACCGAAGTAGAAGTTCGTGCCGTTAGAGACTCTTCGGAACAAGCAGGTGCTCGTGAAGTCTATTTGATTTATGAACCGATGGCAGCCGCTATTGGTATTGGTTTGGATGTGGAAGCTCCAGACGGCAGCATGGTAGTAGATATTGGTGGCGGAACATCAGAAATTGCCGTTATTTCCCTCGGAGGAATTGTATGTAATAAATCAATTAGAACGGCAGGCGATGAATTTAACGATGATATTCTGGAACATATGCGATATGCTCACAATATTCGTGTTGGTGAAAGAACAGCCGAGGATATAAAAATAAATGTAGGTGCGGCATTGTCAGATATTGAAGATCCACCGCCGGAATATTTGATAAAAGGACCACATCAAACAACAGCTTATCCGTTGGAAATTCCGGTCAACCATAAAGAAATTGCTCATGCTTTGGACAAATCTATTACAAAATTAGAAACAGCCATTTTACAAGTATTGGAAGAAATTCCGCCGGAATTATACGCTGATATTTACCGGAAAGGTATTTTCCTGACAGGTGGCGGCGGACTATTACGCGGACTGGATAAGCGGTTGTCCGAAAAATTTGAAATTCCGTTTCATGTAAGCGAAGACCCACTGCACGCTGTGGCTCGCGGAACCGGTATTGCCTTGAAACATATCGATAAATTCCCGTTCTTAATGCGTTAACACATGACAGGAAAAACCCTTGTCGTTATCGGGGGACCTACCGCTGTAGGGAAAACAGCTATTGCTATTAAGTTGGCAAAACATTTTAAGGCAGAAATTATTTCTGCAGATTCTCGTCAGTTTTATAGGGAAATGACCATCGGAACCGCCAAGCCCACAGACGAAGAGCGGCAAATCGTAAAACATCATTTTATTGATAGCTTGAGTATTCACGACTATTATAATGCGTGGCAATTTGAACAAGGTGTTTTAAAATTTCTGAAAACTTATTTTAAACGCCGTGATATTGCATTTTTGGTTGGTGGCAGCGGACTGTATATTGATGCTGTTTGCCACGGATTAGACGATTTGCCGACGATAAAACCGGAAATACGGCAGAATCTTTTGGAACGGTATGAAAAAGAAGGACTTGAAAGCATCCGCTTTGAATTAAAACAAATTGACCCGGAGTATTATCTGCAAGTTGACTTGAAAAATCCGCAACGGATATTGCATGCCTTGGAAGTTTTTTATCAGACAGGCAAGCAATTTTCTATCCTTAGAAAAGAACAAGCAGCAGAAAGGTCATTTAAAATTATTAAAATTATTATTCATCAGGAGCGAGAAATTCTTTACGAACGCATCAACAACAGGGTTGATAAAATGATTGAAATCGGCTTAATTGAAGAGGCAAAATCATTATATCCTTACAGGCAGTATGCTTCATTGCAAACAGTTGGATATCGCGAACTATTTGATTATTTCGATGGTAAATACGATTTAGAAGAAGCTGTCCGCCTGATAAAACGCAATACCCGCCATTATGCCCGTCGGCAAATTTCGTGGTTCAAGAGAGATGCTGAGAATCTGTGGAAAGAACCCGATTTACCGACATTAATAAAAACGATTGAGGATATTTTGTTGGTATGAGACCTTTGCAAAACTTCAAAAAGCTGTTATCCTATGTTTGCCGTCATTCCGAACTTGCCTGTCCTCGAAATGTTTTCGGGAGTTCGGAATCTATTGATGATGTGTAGATTATAGATTCTGTCCAAAGCTCCGAAGGAATCCCTTTGGGAGACTCCCTGGGAGAAATAAATCCAGAATGACAAAATCAGAAGTTTTGCAAAGGTTTATGTGTAATTTTGGGAAAATAAAAAAGCTCATCAAATTTGACGAGCTTAGTACATTAAAGAAAAATAAAAATTAGATTACGCTAACTTGACATTTACGGCATTTAAGCCCTTCTTGCCTTCTTCCACATCATAAGTTACCTTATCTCCGTCTTTAATTTCGTCAACTAATCCTGTTTGATGTACAAATACATCCTTGCCGCCGTCTTCTGGGGCGATGAATCCAAATCCTTTAGAATTATTAAAGAATTTTACTGTTCCATTACTCATAATTAAAATTTAAATTAAATGACAAAAGTAGTATTATTTTCTTTAAGGAGATATAATTTCGATATTAATTTGCTTTATTCATATAAAACAAGTGCTTGCAAAATAGCAAGAAAACGCTTATTTTTTCTGAAAAAATGTTATTTTTGTACGAAGATTTTAGAGATATAGGGCAAATACCTTATATTTTGTAGTTGATAACAGGTTTTATTAATATTCCAAAAAACAGTCTTGCCTCAGGTGAGATGTCTTCTTTCGAGGATGCTCATCATTGCAAGTTGAACCATCAGCAATATAAAATATTGAGTAATTTATTAGTAGTTCGGCATCAGGAGTCCTTTTCAGACAGAAAGTGTTATTAAAAATATCTTTTTATCAATTAAAAATCAAATCAAATCAATTATTTTAGCCATTAATTTTTAAAAATATCTTATTATGTCATATATTGTAAAGGGAACAGGGCTAACCGTTGAAGATGTTGTTAAAGTTGCCCGTTTTAATGAGAAAGTTGAATTACATCCAGAAGCACTTGAACGGATAAAAGTGTGTAGGGCAATGGTAGAACGCAAAATTGCTGCTAACGAAACGATGTACGGAATTAATACCGGCATCGGTGAATTTTCAGAAACAAAGCTCACAGACGAACAAACCAAAGAGTTTCAAAAATATTTAATTTATAATCATGCGGCAGGCATTGGTGATCCTGCTCCTATCGAATATGTCCGTGCAGCCATGCTGGGCAGGACAAATGTACATGCCAAAGGACATTCCGGTATTCGTCCGGAAATTACACTGACTTTGATAGAAATGCTGAACAAGGGCGTAACACCTTTTGTTTGCCAAAAGGGCTCGGTAGGTGCCAGTGGCGATTTAGCTCCTATGGCTCAGATAGCATTGTTATTGATGGGCGAAGGAAAAGCTTATTACAAAGGCGAATTACTTTCCGGCAAAGAGGCAATGGATAAAGCCGGTATTCCTATCCCCGGACTGGAAGCAAGAGATGGACTGGGAACCATTAACGGATCCAATGTGTTAACCGCTATGAGTGCCCTATTAATTTACGATACCAACCGTTGGCTGAAACATGCCGAGATAGCTGCTGCCATGTCGTTAGAAGCACTAAAAGCTAACCTGAAACCATATTCCAGCCAAATTCATGAGCTCCGTGGTTTTCCCGGTGCCGTAAGAAGTGCTAAATCCATAAGAGATATTGTTGCCGGTAGTGAGTTGCTTACCGGAAAAATAAAAATAAAAGTTCAGGATGCATACTCTATGCGTTCTACGCCTCAAGTAATTGGTGCTGCCCACGATGCTTTGGCACATGCCCGTAAACAAGTGGAAATTGAACTGAATGGCGTTGGTGATAATCCGATTTTTATTCCCGAAGAAGATTTAACACTTTCGGGAGCTAATTTCCAAGGGACACCCGTTGCCTTACCAATGGATATGGTGGGTAATGCCATTACAATGGTCAGTGTATTATCTGAACGCCGTATGAACCGGCTGAATAATCCTGCTTTGAGTGTCGGGTTACCGCCGTTTTTGGCAAAGAATCCGGGCTTTTTCTCCGGTTTGATGCTAAGCCAATATACTGCTGATCATTTGATTGTGGAACAAAAAGTACTTTCTACTCCGGCAAGCATTCAATCTATTCCTGCTGCTGCCGACCAAGAAGATTTTGTTTCTATGGGAATGAATGTCGCTATCAAAAACGGACAGATATTAGAAAATGCTTACGGCGTAGTGGGTATTGAAATGATGGCTGCCGCACAAGCCCTTGATCTTCGTGACTTCAAATTTGGTAAAGGAACAACCAAGGCAAAAGAAATCATCAGAAAACATGTTGACTTTTTGGAAATAGATCGCCCATTATATTCTGACCACACCACAATGCAAAAGCTAGTGAAATCAGGAGAAATATTAGAAGCCGTAGAAAAAGAAATAGGTAGTTTGGAATAAAAACCTGTTGAATAAAATTTATTTTTTTCGCACATAAAAATAAAAAATGTAACTTTGTGGATAATTAAATATTAAAATTTTTAGAGATGAGCATTTTAGTTAATAAAGATTCAAAAGTAGTCGTACAAGGATTTACGGGAGGTGAAGGAACCTTCCATGCAGGACAAATGATAGAATACGGAACCAATGTCGTAGGAGGTGTAACACCAGGTAAAGGTGGACAAACCCACTTAGGTAAGCCGGTATTTAACACCGTAGCTGATGCCGTAAAAGAAGCCGGTGCCAATGTATCCATCATTTTTGTTCCGCCTGCTTTTGCTGCCGATGCCATCATGGAAGCCGCCGAAGCCGGAATCAAACTTGTCGTTTGTATTACCGAGGGCATCCCGACATCAGACATGGTGAAAGTAAAAGAATATTTATCCGATAAAGACACCCGCATGATTGGTCCTAACTGTCCGGGAATTATTACACCCGACGAAGCAAAAATAGGTATTATGCCTGCCTTTATCTTTCAACGGGGTAAAGTAGGTGTTATCTCCCGCTCCGGGACTTTGACCTATGAAGCAGTTGACCAATTAACAAAAGCCGGATTAGGACAAACTACGGCTATCGGTATTGGTGGCGACCCCATTATTGGAACCACAACTTTAGATGCTGTTAAGCTATTTATGGACGATCCGGAGACAGAAGGAATTGTTATGATTGGCGAGATTGGTGGTACCATGGAAGCAGATGCCGCATATTGGATTAAAGAACACGGCACAAAACCGGTTGTTGGATTTATTGCCGGACAAACAGCCCCCAAAGGTCGCCGGATGGGACATGCCGGAGCCATCATTGGTGGTAAAGACGATACGGCTGCTGCCAAAATGAAAATTATGGAAGAATGCGGTATTACCGTTGCTAAATCACCTGCCGAAATAGGACAGAAAATGGTAGAAGCATTATCAAAAGTAAATGCGTAGTTAAAAAATACCTACAATAAATTAAGGGCTGCTTTTTTAAGCGGCTCTTTTTTTTCGGCTTTTCTTTTCTGTCATCCAAAATTTAATGTGCAATCGGTATCATACACCATAAACTACAAACTATCTGATAATAATAATTAGCATTAAAATATAGTATCTTTGCAAAAAAAAGATTAATGAACGGAAAAATAGTAATCGTAACAGGTGCATCTTCCGGTATCGGGTTGGCAACAGCCAAAAACTTAGCCCAAAAAGGTGCAAGGGTTGTATTAGCTGCCCGTAATCTCGAAAAAATAGAGAACGAAGTAATAAATCTGAAGCAAAACGGATTCGATGCTCTTGCGGTAAAAACAGATGTTTCCGATGAAAATTCGTGTAAAAATCTTGTAGAAAAAACAATTGAAAATTTTGGAAAGATAGATGTTTTAATAAATAATGCCGGCATCTCTATGCGTGCTATCTTTGAGGATTTGGAGTTGACCGTATTGAAAAAGCTGATGGATACCAATTTTTGGGGAACAGTTTATTGTACCAAATATGCCTTACCTCATTTACTCAAATCAAAAGGCAGTGTTGTGGGCGTTACTTCCATTGCGGGATTTGTGGGATTACCTGCCCGCACGGGCTATAGTGCCTCAAAATACGCTATGAAAGGATTTTTAGATACCTTGCGTATAGAAACGCTCCATCAAGGGTTGCATGTTATGCTGATTGCTCCCGGCTTTACGGCATCTAACATTCGCCAAACAGCATTGGTTGCCAATGGTTCACAACAGGGCGAAACACCACGCGACGAAGACAAAATGATGACTGCCGAAGCTGTTGCCGAATATCTGGCAAAGGGAATCATTCAAAGAAAACGGGAAATTATTTTAACTTCGCAAGGGAAATTAACGGTAACACTCAATAAATTTTTCCCCAAAATGATGGATAAAATAATATTTAATCACATGGCAAAAGAACCCGATTCACCACTAAAACATTAAACTATGTTGGCAACAGAAACAAAAATCCGTGTCCGGTTTGGCGAAACAGATAAAATGAGCTTTGTCTATTATGGCAACTATGCCCTGTATTATGAGCAAGCCCGGACAGAAATGATGCGACAACTTGATTTTCCGTACAGCGAAATGGAAAAACGGGGAACTATAATGCCGGTTTTGGAAATGCACACACAATATATAAAACCCTCATATTATGATGATTTAATAACCGTGAAAACTTTTTTGCGGGAAATGCCCACTGCCAGAATTCGGTTTGATTACGAAATATACAACGAGGAACAAATTTTGCTGAATAAGGGTTATACAATTTTAACTTTTGCTAATGCGGAAACTTTTAAACCTGTGCGACCACCAAAATATTTTTTAAATTTAATTGCACCGTATTTTGAAAAATGAAACGACTTTTTTTAATACTATTTTTTGCACTTCCTTTGCTCTCTTTGGGGCAAACCGATCTTAATTCTTTATTTGTCGATACAACAAAAACCAAGTTTTTTTTTGCTGTTACACTAACACCAACAGTAGATGGCAGAAGAATGTATAATACGGCAATTATCTTAAAATCGTTGCAAGGAAAATGGATTCCTACCTTTATAACAAAAAAGGATTTTTTATTGCAGATTACAGGACAACAGGATTCCAAAGCCAATCCAAACCATATAAATTATATGAAAGAGTATCAAATATTCTGGCAAACACTTGATCAGCTTTGGAAATTAAAATACAGCGAATATCCCTATGATCGTCGCCATAATCAAGACACCAAAGGTTGGGCAAAAATGAAATATAGCCCTTCGCCCGAGCAATTACGCTATTTGCAACAAAACTATGGTATCAAATTCATTACAGATTACATTTACGGGAAAAATCTTTTCCGCCTTCTGAAAGATATGCAAGACCCTAATTGGGTAAGTAATTATATGAGTTTATGATATCCTCATATTTTGTATCCATATTAATAAAATAAGTTTTTCACACATATTTCATTATTCATTATCTAGAAGTGGTTGAATATTTTATAT
>JALTEO010000453.1 GCA_027073875.1 Bacteroidales bacterium | reverse complement strand
ACATTAAACTTGTAAAGAATTTTTGATAAAATTAGATATATTTATTTAATCATTTAAAATAATCAGGCATGAAAAAGAAAAGTTTTTTTATTACAGTACTAATAAGTATCTCGGCAAGTATTTTAATGTTAGTTGTTTACATTAACTTTTTTGATAATAAGAATGAACTTATAAAAGCTATATTAGATCAGGGAAGTGAGCAAATTCCAACAAAAAATGTTTCATTGAATTTGTCTAATAATTTAGTTGATTTTACGAAAGCGGCGGAGAAATCACTTCATGCAGTAGTTCATATTAAGACTAAAATTAATCAACAATATTACAGTAATCCGCTTTATGATTTCTTTTTCGGAACACAACCGAAACAATACAATCAGGTTATGCCTTTAGCCAGTGGTTCGGGTGTAATTGTTTCGCAAGATGGTTATATCGTTACAAATTACCATGTCATAAAAAATGCCGAGATAATAGATGTTACGCTCAATGATAAAAGAAAATATCAAGCAAAAGTTGTAGGATTTGACGAAATGACAGATGTTGCACTGTTGAAAATTGATGCAGATAAGTTACCTTTTTTGCCATATGGTAACTCTGATAACCTTAAAATAGGGCAATGGGTGCTTGCCATAGGTAATCCATTTAACCTGACTTCTACTGTTACGGCAGGTATTGTGAGTGCTAAGGCAAGAGATATCAACATTATGTCGAAATATGGTATTGAAGCATTTATACAAACTGATGCTGCCGTAAATCCCGGGAATAGTGGTGGTGCGTTAGTAAATACAAACGGTGAATTAGTAGGTATTAATACTGCAATTGCTTCAAATACGGGTTCTTATACTGGATATTCTTTTGCTATTCCTGTAAATATTGTAAAAAAGGTTGTTGCCGATTTAATAAAATATGGTAAGGTTCAAAGAGCATTTCTTGGGGCATCTATTATAGATTTGAATGCAGATATTGCAAAATATTTGGGTGTTTCAAAAACGGAAGGTGTTTATATTTATGATATTAGTCCAAATGGTGCTGCCGAAAGAGCAGGACTAAAAAAAGGAGATATAATAGAAGAAATTAACGGTGTTAAAGTAAATAGTTTGCCTCAACTGCAAGAGCAATTGGCTATATATAGTCCAAAAGACGAAATTAATATTATTGTGCTTCGTAACAGCAAAAAAATTGCTTTTACATTAAAATTGTCAGAAAGTTTTTAAAAAAAACAGGAACATTAAAACTTTTTTAAATAGATTTCGTTTATAAGTCACAAAAAAAAATTTTTTTGAATCAAAAATTATACAGACTTTTGCAGTCCCAAATAGTTAAACTAAAAACAACATACTGAATATGAGGCAATTAAAAATTACCAAATCAATTACTAACCGCGAAAGTGCTTCTTTAGACAAATATTTACAAGAAATAGGCAAAGAAGAACTGATTTCTGTTGAGGAAGAAGTAGAATTAGCTCAACAAATCAGAAAAGGAAGCAAAGAAGCACTGGAGAAATTAACAAAAGCTAATTTGCGTTTTGTTGTTTCTGTATCAAAACAATATCAAAATCAAGGATTAAGTCTTCCTGATTTAATTAATGAAGGCAATTTAGGATTGATTAAGGCGGCAAAGAAATTTGATGAAACGCGTGGATTTAAATTTATTTCTTATGCTGTATGGTGGATTCGTCAGTCAATACTTCAAGCGTTGGCAGAACAGTCAAGAATTGTCCGCTTGCCATTGAATCAGGTTGGTTCATTGAATAGGATAAATAAGATTTTATCTAGATTTGAACAAGAAAATGAACGGGCTCCTTCTACTGACGAGATTGCAGACAAACTAGAAGTTCCTAAAGAAAAAATTACCGATACACTTCGTGTTGCAGGACGGCATGTCTCTGTTGATGCACCATTTGTCGAGGGAGAAGATAATACTTTGTTAGATGTACTACCGAATACATCTTCGCCAAAAACGGATAATTCATTGATGAAAGAGTCTTTGAGTAACGAAATTGAACGGGCTTTGGCAACACTTACCGACAGAGAACGCGACATTGTCCGTTATTTTTTTGGTATTTCAACTAAAGAAATGACACTTGAAGAAATCGGTAATAAATTTGATCTTACGCGTGAACGGGTAAGACAAATAAAAGAAAAAGCTATTCGTCGTTTACGACATACTTCAAGAAGTAAATTATTAAAGTCATATCTTGGTCAATAAAAACTTTTTTAGGGTAATACGAACCATATTCGAGATTCTCACTATTGTTTGTTGTTCCCTGTAGAAAAGTTAGGAATCCGGCAATCATATTTGTGAAAAACACACCGAGATAGTTTACAAATAATTAATAAAAGAGCGGTTTCAAAACCGCTCTTTTGTGTATTTTTGAGAAAGAAATTTTACGGATGCCAAATCCTTTTTTATGTTTTTAGATACAATTGCTTCAGAGATAGTCAGGGAGAATTCTAATTTGCAAGGGTTATATGTAATAATGCCTAATAGAAGATCTGCCGGTAAATTAAGGAAATATATTGCAAAAAATGTTTCACCACCCAACTGGCTGCCTAATATAATGGCAATTAGAGATTTTGTTTTTTCTTTCTCAGGATTAGAAGAGATTGATGGATTCAAATTACTATTGCTTTTATATGAGGAGTTTAAGAGTCATTTTGCTAATGGCGAAAAAGTTCCTGATTTTGACGATTTTTTATTTTTAGGACAATATGTTCTTTCGGATTTTGATGCCATTGAAAAGGAATTGGAAAAACCGGAAATTGAGAAACTGTTTCGATTTATCTCGGAGATACGGGAAATTGATGCGGTTTTTGATTTCTTGAGTGATGAACAGAAAACTGTCCTTAAAGAGTTCTGGGGAAATATTGATATTTCCGATAATACAAACATCGTAAAATCTTATTTTGTTTCGTTTTGGAAAATGCTATTGCCAATATTTGAGAATATCCAAAAACAATTAACAGAAAATGAGATGGGATATGAGGCAATGGCTTATCGTGAAACGGAAAAACGGTTAAAGTTGTTGCCGGAGAATGAGATACCTGTATTTTGTTTCGTTGGCTTTAATGCTTTGACAAAAGTACAAACAGAAATCTTTTCTTTTTTACAAGAAAAAGGTAAAGCATCTTTTTATTGGGATTATGACCCGCGATTTAATTTCTCAAAATCATCGGCATTTATTCAAGATAATATTGGTAGATTTGGTAATACATATAAGGTTACCAAGCAGGAAAACGATAAAATTGAAACGGTCTTTAATGAATATCCTGTGCCATCTGAAATTTTGCAAGTTGATGTTTTGGCAAATATGCTTAAAGGAATACCGGATACGGAAAATACTTGTATTATCTTAAATGATGAACAACTGCTTGTTCCCTTGATGGGATTGATTTTACAGAATCCGGAAAAATATAATATTTCTACAGGTTTATCATTAAGTAGTCTGCCAACTGTTCAATTTTTAGCGTTATTGTTGGAGATGAAATTGACAATGAAAAATGGGGCTGTATTTCATACGACACTGTTAAATTTGTTAAATACACCGTTTATTACTTTTTTTGAAAAATCTGTTGCCAAAAATTTATTTCGCAAAAAACTAATCGAAACGATTTATTCTGATAATTTGTCCTACCTTTCTGTTAACTTTTTAAAAGATTTCTTACCGGCGAGTTTGTTTAAATTATTTGAATTCTCTAAAGTAACGGATTTAATCGGACAATGGAGCAACTTTTTGATAACCATTGATATATCGAATAACGAAGATGAGATAGATTCATTTTACAAGGCAGAGATCACCCATACATTACAGTTTATTGATAAACTAAAACTTTACTTAGATGAATTATCTGAGGACTTACTATCGTTTCCCGTATTTCGTACCGTATTCAAGATGTTGGCAGACAGTGAGAAAATTCATTTTCAGCCATCGGATAAAGATACGAATAAGATTCAAGTTATGGGCTTGTTGGAAACACGATTGATGGACTTCGACAATGTTATTTTATTATCTGCCGCTGACGAAAATTTCCCGAAATTAAATCAAAATAATTCATTAATTCCATATAAAGTTAAAAAAGCTTTTGGTTTGCCAACGCTTGAAAATCAGGAAGCCATATACTCATATACTTTTTATCGTTTGTTGTACAGGGCTAAAAAAGTATCGTTTATATACAATGCTATCCAAGATGATTTTAACCGTGGCGAGAAAAGTCGTTTTATCTATCAGTTACAGTTTCACGAGGGACTCAATTTTAACAGATACTCTTTGGAAACGGAAAGCATTTTTAATAAAATAAACAATGCAATAAGTGTTGAAAAAACACCGGAAGTGCTGTCACAGCTACAGAAAATACCGCATTTTTCATCATCGGCACTAACTACTTATTTAGATTGTCCGTTGCATTATTATTTTAAATATGTAAGGCACTTGGAAGAACCGGAAGCGATAGATGAAGATATTTCATTTCAGAGTATGGGTAACATATTTCACGGCGTAATGAGTCAATTGTTGAGTCCCGGGAATTATACGACTTCAATACTTGAAGAAAAGATAAAAAACAAAGAAGAAATTAGCCGTATTATCCGTGAGCAGTTTTTGGAAGAAATGGG
>JALTEO010000452.1 GCA_027073875.1 Bacteroidales bacterium | reverse complement strand
GCTGCACCTGCCAGTCCGTAATCAAAAGCTACTTTGACATTGACTTGTGCTCCCACCATAGTAAACAATACAACTTCGGCAGGAATCCATAATTTTGCCAATTGCGAAGACACTTCATGGGCATATTTACTTCTGTTTTTCAGGATAATATAGCCGATAGTCATTACGGCAAGCAAGGCGGCAAATGGTACCCAGTCTTTTGTTAAATGCTCCAAATGAACGAGTAAGACACTTATTGAGAGGATAACCAATACTCTGCGGGTAACATGCGGATTGTATTTATCAAAAATTTTATACAAAATAACGCCTGTGAGCATTCCGATGGCGATACCTGCAATAATGGAAATTGGAATAGAGGCAAATTCCCAAGCTAAATTGACTTGTTTGCCTGTGTACATACCGATAAGGACACTATAAATTACAATAACAAACACATCGTCAATAGACGATCCTGCAAGAATAAGCGTTGGAATACCTTTGTTGGTACCGCGTTTTTGTTCGATAAACTGAATCATCAACGGGACAACTACCGCCGGTGAGACTGCTGCCAATACACTACCTAAAATTGCCGATTCCATATAGGTAAGCGGTAAAAAGTAAGGACCCAGTATTGTGATTGCAGCTCCTTCAAAAACTGCTGGAATAAATGATAATAATAGAGCACTCCGTCCAACTTTCATCAGTGTGTCTTTTGAAAGCTCAAAGCCCGCTCGCAACAAGATAACAATTAATGCACCCATCCGCAGATCGGAGGATATTTGTAATAAATCAGGCTCCATCCAATTCAGGACAAACGGACCGAAAGCGATGCCCAAAAGCAACATCCCGACAAGTGGTGGAACTTTGATGAATTTGAATAGATAAGCAATAATGAAACTTAAAATTAGTAATTCTGCTAAATTCAGTGCCATAACACATTAATTTTTGTTAGCAGAGGTCATTAGCAATTGTGCGGTTTAACATCGTTAGGTGAACCTCATCACCTACAAAATGAAACGGCAAAAATAATCTGATTTTGTAAACACTTGACGAAAAATCTATTTTTTTTAACAGATAATGGCACTCTGTGTATTTTTCTTTGTGTAACTTGGTGGTTCTTGGTGTTCTTTGTGATACTTTATTCTGTTTCACAAAGTTGCTCAAAGTTTTCACAAAGATTCACAAAGGTTTCGGTGATATTTCACTGCTAAGTAGTAACAATATTTTATCTTTACCCACTTAAATCAACATAGAGCAAATAAAAATAAACACATGAAAAAAATATTTTTATTCTTTTTACTGCCATTTTTCACCTTTAAGGTATGGGCTTATCCCGGGAAAGTTCAAAAATCATTCAAGTTTCAAGGGCAATTTGTTACCGGAATGTCATTCGATGGCAAGAATTTATGGATTGCCGACCGTAAAGCAGATAAATTGTTCTGTGTGAATCCTGCCGACGGAAAAGTTATCAGGTCTATTTCTTCGCCGGCATATTGGCCTATGGGATTGGCTTACGACGGAAAATATCTGTGGAATGCTGATGTAAAAGGTGGCATTCCTTTAGCGGAAAATTACAATGGTGTTATCTATCAGATAAATCCTAAAGACGGAACCATTATGCACCAACTTCCGTCGCCTACACCTGTCCCGCGTGGATTGACATGGGATGGTAAATATTTGTGGGTGGTTGATGACAGCAACAACAAATTAATTCAGTTCGATTCGCAAGACGGCACAACAATTAAAGAATTTTCGTCGCCGGCAGGTAATCCTTCGGGATTAACATTTGACGGGAAATATCTATGGGTAGCTGACCGTGGCAGTAACGAAATCTATATGGTGGACCCTGCCAACGGAAAAGTGCTGATGATACTTGATGCTCCCGGCGGCTATGCTTTTGGTATGGCTTACGATGGTGAGTTTCTGTGGAATGCCGACCGTGATAATGACAAAATCTTTCAGTTGATTGTTAGTGATGATGATTTCTATGTCAAGAAAAATCCAAAAGAGTCAATAATTACTTACACACATCTGACAACAAATTTTGGTCCGGGCGTTGTAAAAACAGCCGATGTTTATTTACCTGAGCCGGAAAACCGTGTCAATCAGAAAATATTGAAAAAGATATCATATTCCATTAAACCGGAGATGCTTACTGACAAGTGGGGACAAGTCGTTGCCCATTTTCATAAGGACAATTTGCCTGCGGGACAAAAATTTGAGGTTACCGAAACCATTGATGTGGAAACCTATAATGTACGGTTTTTTATTTTTCCTGATAAGGTAGGGAAGTTGGATGAAATTCCACAAGATATCTTGAAAAAATATTTGGTTAATGATGCCAAATACGAATATGATAATCCCGTGATACAGAAAGCAGTAAAAAAAGTTGTTGGTGATGAGAAGAATCCTTATTGGATTGCCCGGAAAATTTACGATTACCTGATGCCGAATATGTATTATCAAATGACCGGCGGATGGAATACAGCACCTACGGTTTTGGCACGGGGAAACGGTTCGTGCTCGGAATATTCGTTTGTGTATATTGCTATGTGCCGTGCTGCCGGATTACCTGCTCGTTATGTGGGGTCTATTGCTCAGCGAGGCGAAAAGAAAGCAATGGATGATGTGTTTCATCGGTGGGTAGAAGTTTATTTGCCTAATTACGGTTGGGTGCCCGTGGACCCAAGTGGCGGCGATCAGAAATCTCCTGCGGCACAAGCCCGTTATTTCGGACATTTGTCAAATCATTTTTTGATTACGACGCAGAGTGGTGGCGGTTCGGAATATATGGGGTGGACATACAACTCTAACGAGTTCTATACTTCCGAACCCAAAACCTATGTTGTACACGAATATTTTGGCGACTGGAATGAATTGGAACCGAAATAAATTTGAAATATTCGTTGCAACTAAACAACTTTAGGTTTTAAGTACTCCTTTGCGAACGAAGTGAAGCAATCTTGTTTATTATTGGTTGAGATTGCTTCGTCGTGCCTCCTCGAAATGACGCCAGAATGTAGTGCTTTGCCAAGTAGATTGTCATATTGAGCAAGGCGAAATATTTTTATTCTAGTTTTATGTTGCTTTGAACTTACCTGTCCTCGTCATGATTTTTGCTGATTCTTTTTTTGTCAAAGTTATACCATTTACTAACCTGAGTTCGACATAATAAATGAATCACAGAAAGCAAATAGGGATTAAGATTTTGAAAAGAAGTCTTGAAGTCATAACGGGTTATTACAAAAGATTTCTTTTTAAAAGATTTTTTCTATTTGCTTTCCCTATAGGGCTTTATGATATTTCCCTTATACTTCCTCATATTTTATTGGATTATCCCGATAGTCCTACAAAAATATGACTCGCCTAAGAAAAATATCAAAAAGCTGTGAGTATTTCTTATATCGAATTCAGGTTACTAATATAGATTAGTCCAAAAAAGATTTGGTCATTAATACACTATCTATATTGAATGTGTAATCGGTATTAAACATTTTTTTACACTATACGATGCCGAATCACTGAAAATTTTGGAAACTTCACTTGAGTTAATAATTCATAATCTAAAATTAAGTTTATCTGACAATTTTTAACTTTCAACTAACAGGGGGCGATATAAAATCTTTTTGTCTTTGCCGTTGCGAAAGAAACAGTCCGGCGATAACGATAAACATTCCTATTGCTTTCTGAATGGTTACAATTTCTTTAAAATAGAAATAAGCAATGATGACTGTAAATATTGGAATCAGATTTGCAAAAACCATTGTTTTGGTCAATCCTATCTTTGTGATGCCATAGGTGTAGAGCGAAAAAGCAACAATGGATGCTAAGATTGCTAAAGAAAGAAGTGAAAAAGAAACCTCGAAATTTACAGGAGTATTTATAATTTCCTGTTCGTAATAGAATAGAATGGGTAAAAAAAAGAGTGAGGAAAAAATGTTTTGGTACGAAATGATGGTCGGAATGGAGTAGGTATTGGCTAATTTTTTCAAAATAAATCCTGCAATTGTTGCGGCAAGTACGGCACCTAAAAGGAAGAATACGCCTTTGTATGAGGCATAAAGGGTAAAGCTTTTGTCAATGATGATAACGACAATTCCGGTAAATGAGATGATAATACCGAGGAAATTGAGAAGTGTGAGTTTCTCCTTTATGTAGAAAAAGTTAGCTATGGCAACAGTAATTGGTATGGTGGAAATTACGATAGCGGCAATACCTGATGAAGTAAATGCGATACCAAAAATTTCGCAAAGTGAATATAAAAACGGTTCCGATAGCGATAATAGGATGAGTAGGGGAATATCTTTTTTCTTTACTTTAAAATTTTTTTTGTTAATCATAAGAAAAAATACGGAAAAAAGAGCCGCTAAAAAATACCTGAGAGCAACTACAGGCAGCGGACTAAGAACTTGTAAAACGGATTTTGACCACACAAAGGAAAAACCCCAAATTATCATGGCGAGGATGATGAACAAGTATGCTTTAAATTGGTTATTTCTCATTATGAAGTTTTACAAAATAAAAAAGTTTGAGCCGAATAGACCCAAACTTTTAGTATTAATTTTCAATAAAAAGGATTATTCACCTTTTTCCATTGCCCTCGAAATTACAATTTGTTGAATCTCAGAGGTGCCTTCGT
>JALTEO010000451.1 GCA_027073875.1 Bacteroidales bacterium | reverse complement strand
CATCATTCGTTAATCAGTATTCTTAAATCAAAAAATAAATAAACAGATGAAAGAACCTGTATGGGTTGGTAAACCTGTTCCTGATGAAGAAATAATTACCCGATTCCAAGAAACACTTAATATTAATGGCGTTCCTTTTGACAAAACAATTTCAACCCTTTTATTGCAACGGAATATTGACACTTACGAAAAAGCCAAGATTTTTTTTAAAGGTGATTTAAGCAATTTATACAACCCGTTTTTAATGGCGGATATGGATAAAGCTGTAAAACGACTATCACAACAAATTGATGCCGGCGAAAAAATATTAATTTTTGGTGATTATGATGTAGATGGTACAACTTCAGTAGCTTTACTTTATTTATTTCTGAAAAATAATTTTCCGGACTTAGCTGTCGAATATTATGTGCCCGATCGCTATACAGAGGGCTATGGTATTTCCTCCGGCGGTATTGACTTTGCAAAAGAGAATGGTTGTTCATTGATGATAGCCATTGATTGCGGTATTAAGGCAATAGAAAAAGTAGATTACGCCAACAGTTTAGGTATTGATGTTATTATTTGCGACCATCATACGCCGGGTGACAAATTGCCCAATGCTGTGGCTGTACTTGACACAAAAAGAACTGATTGCGGTTATCCTTTTAAAGAACTGTCGGGATGTGGTGTTGGTTTTAAGTTGCTTCAGGCATTTTCCGAAACCAAAAATATTCCGTTAGAAAATCTTTTTTCACTGATTGATTTATTGGCTTTGAGCATTGCTTCCGATATTGTGCCGATAATTGACGAAAATCGTATTTTGTGTCGGGCAGGCATAGAGAAACTAATGTCAAATCCATTGCCGGGGATAAAAGCCATTATGGAGCAATCGGGAATTTTAGGCAAAAAACTGGAAGTTAGCGATATTGTTTTTAAAATTGGTCCGCGTATCAATGCTTCCGGGCGGATGATTCACGGCAAGCAATCAGTAAAATTGCTTATTGGTGAAGAAACGGATAACCTTGTGGATGAGGCAGATGCCATTAATGATTTAAATAATAAACGAAAAGAAATTGATACCTCAATGCGTAACGAAGCATTTGAGATGATACGACAACAACCCGGATACGAAGAACAAAAATCTATTGTCTTGTACAAAAATGATTGGCACAAAGGTGTACTGGGAATTGTAGCATCGCGAATAGTGGAGGAATTTTACAAACCTACAATCTTACTTACGGAAACCAATGGACTCTTAATGGGGTCTGCCCGATCAGTTGATGGATTTGATTTATATAAAGCCATAGATGCGTGTAAGGAAAATTTGGAAAATTACGGTGGACATAAATTTGCCGCCGGACTAACCTTAAAAACCGAAAACTTTGAAAAATTCAAACAACAATTTGAAACCGTAGTAGCCAATAAAATACAGCCCGATCAGTTAGAACCAAAACTGTATTATGACTTAGAAATTCCTTTTTCGGAAATAAACCGGCAACTCTTACGGCGATTGGAATTATTACGCCCCTATGGACCGGAAAATATGACACCGGTATTTGTAACCACAGGACTTCGCGACACCGGAAGAAGCAGAGTGGTAGGAAAAAATAATGAGCACTTACAGCTTTCCCTCACCGATGGCAACAAGGAAATAAAAGCAATTGCTTTTGGCATGGCGAATAAGTTTGAACTACTGAAGAACGGACATATAACCATTTGTTATACGATAGAAGAAAATATCTTTAAAGGCAGTAGTAGTTTACAATTATTTGTGAAAGATATAAGAAGTATGTAAAGAGACTTTTGCAAAACTTTTGATGAAAAATGTCATACTGAGCAAAGCGAAGGAGCTTGTGAAGAATCTGTAAGTAATTACTATTCAATATGTTGAGATTTTTCGCAATGCTCAGAATGACAGTTTTTTTGGAGTTTTGCAAAGGTTTCAGACTAATACCCTTCTTCAAAAGCAATCAGCAATTTTTCCAAATTTTTAAAAGCAAATAAGCTCAGTTGATTGGGCTTATCGTAGATATTATGGTATTGTTTGCTGCCACCGAGGGTATAAATAAAAAATGACGGTACGCCCTTGGCATAAAACGGGTAATGATCGCTGTTGGCAGCGGATCCCCGTTTTTTAATTTGCTTCAAATAATGATTTTTGTCATTAATTTTCTCCAGCAATGCCATTTCTTTTTTGAAAATAGTGCTGTTCACAATTTGAATACCTTCTTGTCCGGTACCAACCATATCGAGATTAAACAAAAACTTAATTTTTTTCAAGTCGAAGATGGGATGTGTTACAGCATAAAAAGAACCAAGCAAACCTTCTTCTTCACCGGAGAAAAACATCAAACAAATACTATAATGTGGCTTGTGATGAGCAAAATAATCAGCAAGATTTAAAACCATTGTTACACCTGAGCCATTGTCATTGGCACCATAAAAGGTTGCCCGTTTGCCCATTTTCCCAAGGTGGTCGTAGTGGGCGGAGAATACAATGAAACTATCAATATTGCCCGGAATATAACCGAAGATATTTTGTGTTTCGTAATCTTTCAAAAACTTGTTTTCTACATCAATTGTTATGGTTTTTATGGGTAGCGACACAGCATCGTTCTTGATTTTAAGAATGGCATATTCCAATGCTTCTTGCGAAGGTTCATTTACCAGCTTTTTTTCTAACAAAATATATCCTGCCGCATTTAGATAATTTTTATAAATAACAAACTGAACTGCTTTTGCCGATTTTTTATTTTTAATATCGTCCTGTAGTAACACAAATGATTTGTTCAGTTTTTGCGATTTGGCATTTTCCAACTCCGACAATTTTACCGTTACCACGGGAAAATCCCCGTGTGCTGTGCCGGAGTGATTATCTATTAGAAAATCTTTGCCGGGAATAAGTTCCTTGCCGCCAACTGACAGAAAAATCTTTGTTGGGAAAGTATTGACTGTAAGTGTAAAGTGCTGGAAATAACTGTCGTTAAACGGTTTTACACCTAAGCTGTCCAATTGTTTTTTGATGAAATTAGCAGCAATTTTATCGCCGCCGTCAACAAATCCTCTGCCCTTAAATGCTTCGGAACCAAGATTGTTCAATACCATATGGGCATAGTCCATATTCTGCGGAAATACCGCAATTGTCAGCAAAGAAAATAGTAGAAAAAATATTCGTTTCATTTGAGTGGATTTTGAACAAAAATACGATATTTATTTTTAAATTATTGATTTTCAAACAAACGAATGTATTTCTGTGTCACGGTTTCCCAAGAATAATCGTTGATAATTGTTGTTAGATTATTTTTAACGAAAACAGATTTTTGCGACAGCAAATCATCAAAACGGTTAAACAGTTCCATCACATTTTGTTCTGTCTTAAAATATAAGGCATTATCTTTTAATATGGCACGGTTAAATGCATTGTCGTGAGCAACAATAAAACTCTGTGCCGCCATAGCTTCGAGCAACGATGGATTGGTGCCACCTACCGAATGTCCGTGAAAATATCCTTTGGCATAAAACCGTAATGAATTTAAAATATTTGAATCAAAAATGTTGGACAGAAACCTGATTTTAGTGTTGTGATATTGCCGTGCTAATTTTTTGGCATAGGAATCATTCATATTGGTAACAACCACCAAATTTTCTTGTACTTCCGATTTGATAAACCCCTGTAAAATCTCTGGCAGGTTATTCTCGGATATTGGGCGGGAAATCATCAAAAAATACCGGTTAGCAGTTAATCCGAATGCCGAGAGTTTTTCTTTGTCAAAATTTGTCGGCATCGTTGCACCATACGGGATGCATGGGCTGTCAATACCATATTTTACCTTATAATAACTGTTAATTTCACGATGGTCAGTTACCAGCAGATCTGCTTTTTTCACGGCTTGTTTTTCCGAAGCATGCAAAATAGTTCTTACCATACTATGCCATTTGCGGCGTTGCCATTCCATACCGTCCATATTGATTATGAGCTTTGTACCGGCAGGGCGTTTTATTTGAATGGCTGCCAGCATACTACCGTAGCCACAGGCAAGTATCACATTATTTTTTTTGGCAATAGCATCTTTCATACAAGCATAATCGTATAAAATATTGGCTGCCGGACCCCATAAATTTTCGTTAAGTTTTTTTTTGCGAATCATTACACCTTGGTATAACTGTTCATCGTATGGATGATAATCAGGATTATAGACTGTTACCTCAAAACCCTGTTTTACCAAGTTAACAGATAAATGTTCGGCAAACTGCTCAAATCCGCCGTAACGATTTGGAATGCCCCGTGTGCCTATGATTGCAATTTTTCTCTTCATAAAATGATAACACAAAACTACAAATAATACTGCTTGCCAGTATTATTTGTAATAGAGGATAGTGTTTTAAGACAGAATATTTTAAAATACAAGAACTTTACAAACCTTCTGATTTTGTCATTCTAAACGCAGAGAAGAATCTGTAATTAATTATTATTCAGTATATTGAAATTCTTCGCATTGCTCAGGATGACAATTTTTTTTTTGTTTTGCAAAGGTCTCTGTTTATAAAAAAAGAAAGGGAGTTACCTCCCTTCCTTGTCTCTTGTGAAAATTAAATTTCCCTGACATTATACACATGGCTGTCTGACGGTTCTTTGTCAAATTCCATG
>JALTEO010000450.1 GCA_027073875.1 Bacteroidales bacterium | reverse complement strand
ATATATATTTATTATCATCGTAAAAATCATCTTTTTTAAATGGCATTACTTTATTATCGTGTACCCTCATAACCAACTTATTGTCCATAAAATAATACTGCCACAAATGTGAAATTGCTCCACAGATAATCTCATTTCCTTTTTTATCAATATCTTCAGAGGCATCGGCTTTTTGTAACATTGAGCAATAAATTAATTTTCCATATTCTAACCAAAAATCGTAAATCTCACTACCATCACCTGCTGCCAAATCAAGATGTAAGAAAGTTAGTATGTATTCGGGATTAAAATAGGCATCAAGGACACCTTCACCATCATACACAATAACTCTCTGATTATCATAATCATCAAGTGCATCTCCATTAATAGAAGAAATGAATTCTGTGGTAGCTAAGGTGTCAAAATGTTGCGATAAGCTATCCATATTATGGGTTTCATAAAATGATAAAATGGCAAAAGTGTCTTTTTCGGCTTCCTTTGCCGTTTTTTCATGGTTAACATCAGGTAAGATATTTACACTGTCATTTATCTGGCTATTATTCTCAATAGAATCACCGGAAGGAATGTCCTGTGTAGTGTTATTCGTACAAGAGACAATAAATAATGTTGATAAACAAACAAAGATAAAGTTTTTCATAATCAAATTATTAAAACAAACAAAAATAGGATTCTTTTCTAAATATCGTAAAATTTAAAAACAGATTTTTCATCTTTGCTCCAGAAAAAGAAACTATTCTCGGAAAATTTATTAACAGAAGAATATCTTTTCGTTAGCTGTTTTCCTCAAGTTTTTCGATGGTTTTTAAATCTTTCAAAATATCCGGTTCATCAAAACGCTGAATGTTGAGCAATGTTTTTATTTGCCGATATTCACCAAAAAGAAAGTCGCGTGTATCTGTTTGCATACGATTAATTGAGGTGTTCACCATTTCTGTAATTTGTGAAATTAAACGGTAAAGGTTTTTTTCCACCTCCGCAGGTATCCGCTTCCTGAAAAAACGGAAAAAATATTTCTTCCATAGCGGCATTGGGAACAACCACCACAGCAAATCAATATTTGAATCAAAAGTCCAACTAACGGCAATGTCCGGTTTGCGGAGTTCCGGCTTGGGTATTTGCCACAAAAATTCAGGGATGGTCTTATGAAGAACCGGCTCAACACGGGTATTTATGCGGTCACGGAAAAGAATTACCTGCCGTTCAAAATGTTGCCGTACAGGAGTTGTCAAAGCTTCGATACCTTCTTTATTGTCAGTAAATAATTTTTTTAGCGACTGATTTAATTCCTTTTGCAACCACTGTTCAAAAAATCGTGTCCGTTTATACAGATTTCCTTTCCACCGGTAATATTCCGACGAAAAAGAATGTTGCAGTTCTGTTTTTAGGTTGTTAAAACCTGATTTAAGCAATAATTCCTCCAGCGACTCACGGGTATGTGCCGTATATTCTTTGGCAATAAGTCCCAATTCCTGATGAATCTGTTCCAAAAATGCTTTTTCCGATTCTATTTCTTTTTTCAGTTGTTCTACTGCCGAATGTTCCTGCCTGATAGTTTCCAAAACCAATTCCAGATACTGCCTTACATTATTCCTCAAGACTGTAGTCTTATACGCAATTAGCTCATTCAGGTTTTCCTGCTTTTGAGACATCAACGGCAACAACAATTCTGTTTTAATGATGGATAGATACTTGTCTTTATCTTTTTTGGTAGAAAAGAAAAATAACGGAAATACTCTGCCAAATTCCGCTTGCGACACCTCATTGATATACTGAGCCATCTCATCTCTTTCCGCCGGCGACAACAAATCAACTTTTGTCAGCAGCAAATAAACCTTTCCGGTATATTCCAAAATAGTTTTCAGATTTTGAATATCTTGCTCCGAGAACGGCTGTTGCGGATTGATGGCATACACTACAAATGTTGATTCAGGTGTCCAGTTTAATGCGGTATCGGTATTGGAGCGAAAAAAACTTCCGGTGCCGGGGGTATCAACAAACTCCAGTCCTTTCTCTATTCCGGGAAGCAATATTCTTACGGATTTTACTTGTTTCCGGTTTTCCGGATTTTGCTTCTCTGTTAAATATTGCGGCAATTGTTCCGGTGTAGTATCAAACGAATTTTCATCGGTATCTACCGTAATCTTCAAATTGTCGCCATCCGATATTTTAGTCAAGACATTGGTTGTCGGCAATACGCCTACAGGCAAAATGTCTTTTCTAACCACTGCATTCAAAAATGAGCTTTTACCTGCCTTAAAGCCGCCTAAAACAGCAACAGATATTGTTTTTGTGTCTGAAAGCTGTTTAATTTTTTGTAAATAATCTTTCAGCGAAGTAATTTCATACACATTAATGATTTGTTCTATATTTTTCAACACAACTTGCTTGTTTACTTGTAACAATATAAAACAAAGGTAGAAAAAATTCTTATATCGAACTTAGGTTAGTTGTTTGTTCTCAAGATGTTTTGTATAAGCGGATGCGGACTAAAAGAATTTAGACCTTTCGTCATCAATGTTAGCTGCTTTCTTTAAGGCATCATATGCCTGATAGTTTATACGGTAAATAACATCGCGCGATAATTTCATTTGTTCAGATTCAATGGTAGCTGTTCCTACGGTATCGGTGCTGATAACCTGTAAGACAAACACGCCATTATTGCCGGCAATAGGTTTTGTCATCACATTTGGCTTTATGGTTGTAGCCGTTGCAATTACTTCGGGTTCAATACCTACACCCGGAATAGTATAAGCAGAGAAAACAACATTCTCGGCATTTTCCAAAGGCAGATTTAATTTACTGCTGTATGCTTCCAGCGAATTGGCATTTGCCTGCAGCATTTTTTTTGTTAATTGTTCTCCTTTTATTTCTTTAGCTACAGCAACTTTTATTTCGTTGGTAACATCTTCGATTGGGGCAGGTCCTTTTTTCACAATCTTTGATAGTTTGGCTACTACAAATTTATCACCTAATTCAAAGACATCAGAAACATCACCGAGTTCGGCAGTATAAGCCCATTTTATCATTTCGCGAGGATTATCTAAACCTGCAATCTCTTTATCCATTTTTTTTAGATTGCTGGCAATTCGTTTAGTAAGTCCTTCTTTCTCAATGGCGGCATCAAACTTTTCTGCCGTATTGTTTTCTCCTGCAAAGCGGCTTGCCTGAGCATAATAAACTTGGCGGGTAGCGTTTGTAGGTTCTACATTTCTGATAATAGTTGCTACTTTAACTTTTTTTGATTCTTTGCCTTTGTCTTCAATTTCAATCACATGGATACCAAATCTGGAAGTTACGGTAATAATATCACCTTTATTTGCAATAAAAGTAGAATCTTCAAACTCCTTAACCATATCGCCGGATTTGAACCAACCTAAATCGCCGTCTTTTGCCAACGAATTTTTGTCGGCTGAATATTGATGAGCAAGTGTAACAAAATCGGCTCCATTCTCAAGCAATCCTTTAATACTGTCAGCCAATGCTCTTGCTTTTGGTAATGGTAATTTTTCACTTGGTTGAATTAGAATATGACGGGCTTTTACCGAGTCGGGTAACATGGCAATGGCAGATAACTTGGACAATTTGTAGGCATTGTCTTCAAAATAAGGTCCGTAAATGGCTCCGGTATCGGCACTAAACATAAATGTATCCAAGTTGGCAGGCAATTCACCTTGTTTATACCATTTATTATCGAAAGGTACATCGGAGTTAATATCCACAAAATCTTTGTCGTCATCAGCTTTTTGAAAGTCGGCAACAATGTCATTAATCCATTTTTTTGCCAGTTCGTTGTCTTGTTTTGATGGGATAATGTCGAATGTAACATATTCTAAATCACGGGATTCATCGCGGTCGTAACTGTTAATATGATCGTTGTAATATTGTTTAATTGCTTCATCGGAAATGGTAATAGAAGTATCAGGAATACCGGCATAGCTACTCATTACATAATTGAAATTAACTTTATAGTTATCATTTCGTTGTAACTCTTTAGCAATGATTTTCGGCACATAGTAACCTTTCTTCAATAAGTTAAAAAATTTGGTTAATTTCCGGTTTTCAATCAATACTTTCTCGAAAGCCAACCAACTGGCACGAGCGTTTCCGGAAGGGTCTTGGTCTAATGACTTCAGAAAACGAATAACCATCGCACGATCAAATTGTCCTGTTTGCGGGTTTTTGAAAGCAGGAACCTGCATTATCTGTGGGTCAATATTATTTCCCTGCACCATATCAAAAACTTCATCAGGCGAAACATCAATTCCCAAACTTTCGTAAGCATCTTGCATCACATAGTCTTTTACCAGCGTTTCCCATGCTTGCTGACGAATCTGATTGGTCGTTTCTTCGTCCAAACTGTTTTTGTTAGAGTTTCGTTTATAGTTGTCGGTTAATTGTTCTACTAAAGCATAGTATTCTTTGTAAGAAACTGATTTCCCGCCAATCTCGGCAATTTCGTTGGCATTTCCTCTCATCAACGAACGACCGGAACGCATCAAGTCGCCCATAATAAATGCAAATAGTGCTAATCCGATAACAATAGAAACTAAAAGTCCTGCTTTATTCCTGATTCCTTGTAAAATAGCCATAACTTTTTAAAATGTTTTTTGAAAATTTAGGGTGCAAATAT
>JALTEO010000449.1 GCA_027073875.1 Bacteroidales bacterium | reverse complement strand
CGGTAAATGACCCGGGAGCAGGCAGTAAAAAAGTAAAAACTCCGGAACGAAAAATCTCACAGATTGCCCGAACATCACTAACTCGTCCGAAATACGCACGACTTTTGGCAAAATTGATTCGTCACTTTAAACCAAATCAAATTTTGGAGTTAGGTGCCTCGTTGGGTATTACCACGCTATATATGGCTTCCGCGGGGAAAACCGAAATTACGACGGTTGAGGGTGTCAAAAACATAGGAGAAATAGCCAAAAAAAATTTTGGAAAATTACAAGCGGAAAATATCCGGTTAATTATCTCAGATTTTTCGGAAGCACTTAGCAAGTTCAATGACACAAAAGAAAAATTTGATTTGATTTTTATTGATGGTAATCACAGACATGATGCTACCTTAGAATATTTTGAAAAACTAAAATTACTAACACACAATAACAGTATTCTTATTTTTGACGATATTCATTGGTCAAGTGGAATGCAAAAAGCATGGAAAACGATTATTGCCGATAAAACCGTAACACTTTCATTAGATATTTTTCAATTTGGCATTATTTTTTTCAAAAAAGAACTGTCAAAACAACATTTTATTTTGAGATATTAAGTATTTTAGCAAAAAACTTTTGTTTTGGAAGAAGTTATTCGTTTAAAGGATTTGATAAAAAATTATTATGTCGGCACACAAACTATCCGTGCTTTGCGTGGCATTGACTTAACGATAAACCGTAATGAATATGTAGCCATTATGGGTGCATCCGGTTCAGGAAAATCTACTATGATGAATATTCTTGGTTGTTTGGATGTGCCAACCTCAGGAACTTATATTCTGAACAATCAAAATGTATCGAAACTTAATGAAAACGAGTTAGCCGAAATCCGCAATAAAGAAATTGGATTTGTATTCCAGACATTTAACCTGCTTGCCAAATATTCAGCCCTTGAGAATGTTGCACTACCTTTAGTTTATGCCGGCAAATCAAAAGCTGAAAGAGAAAAAATTGCCACACAGGTTTTGGAAAGTGTCGGATTAGAAGAACGAATAACTCACAAGCCCAATGAACTCTCCGGAGGACAACGCCAACGGGTTGCTATTGCCAGAGCTATGATTAACAAACCTTCCATAATCCTTGCCGACGAGCCAACAGGAAATTTAGACTCGGAAACTTCAGTAGAAATTATGCGATTATTTGATAAGATTCACCGGCTCGGGAACACAATTATTCTTGTTACCCATGAGCCGGATATTGCAACCTATGCCCAACGCATCATCAAGTTAAAAGACGGAACAATAGAAAACGATCAAATAAATACGGAGCGACATGAAATATAAAGTTTACACAAAAACCGGAGACAAAGGAGAAACATCTCTTTTCGGTGGTAATCGTGTATCCAAAACGCATCCGCGAATTGAAGCTTACGGCACTTTGGACGAACTAAATGTTTTTACGGGAGCTATCCGCGATTACGACATAGCCCAACCGTTAAAAGAACAAATCATTTGGATTCAAGACAGGATAATGGTAATCAGCAGTTTATTGGCAACCGAAAAAGCAAGTGCTAAAATCAAGTTACCACAGCTATTAGAAAACGATATTCTACAATTGGAAAAATATATTGATAAATTTGAAGCAGAATTGCCCGAACAAACAGCATTTATTATTCCGGGGGGCAATATTGCCGTAAGCAGCACACACAAAGCCCGTGTAATATGTCGCCGTGCCGAAAGGCAAGTTATTTTATTAAGTCAAACCATTGAAATAGAAGAAATAATTATTCGATTTCTAAACCGGTTATCCGATTACTTTTTTACTTTATCACGAAAAATTGCATACGACCTCAACGCTGAAGAAACTTACTGGAAAGCTTAGATAACCAAGATTGCTGTACTGTAATTCATATCTATGAGTAAAACTATCAAACAATTAGAAGCTGAAAATAAACAGTTAAAGGAAAAACTATCATCCTTAACTTCGAACATTAAAGCACTTACCTCATTTGAAAGAAACGCCGAAGAGATTTTTTGGCAAATGGATTTTTCTCTGCAAACCACTTATATTTCTAAAAAAATAACGGATTTTTTAGGTTATACTCCTGAGGAGTTTATGGCAAAAGAATATAAACAACTTGTAACACCGGAAACCTATCAAAAGTTCTTAAAACTTCAACAACAATTTGTAAAAGAAGAAAAATTAATTGATGAATACAGCGTTCCTAAATATTTCTTATTAGACATTGAACATATTGATAAACAAGGGAAAATAAAACCGGCAAAAGTTAAATTCAGTCTTTTTTACGATGAGGATAATAATCCTGTCGGCATACAGGGCTATACGCTTTACAAGGACATAGCCCAATTGCTTTCTCGCGAACCGGAACAACTCAAAAGTTTATTTAACTCTATTTTTGCTCAGAGTGTTGAAGGCGTTTTTCTCTTTTTGCTTCCCTATTCATCACCTTGGACTGATAAAATCGATAAAGATAAGCAACTGAAAAGAATTCTGTCACAATTAAAACCGGTTGGATTTAATCAAGTTATCCTTGACCAATTTAAGATGACAAAAGAGGAATTCTCACAGTTCAGAATTGCCAATTTGTCTAAATGGAGAACTGTTTCGAAATTTTGGAAAGATCTATTTGATCAAGGGAAAATACAGGTTAAACAGCTAATGAGAAACAAAAAAGGAGAGCCCCTTGCTATTGAAGGAGAATTTGTAACACTCTACAACAACCAAAAAGATATTTTGGGAGTTTTTGGCATCCAACATGATATTACCGATTCATTCCTCATTGAAGAAACCACCGAACATGAATTTAAACTAAAAGAGCTTTGGGATAAAGCCAATTTTGCCATTTTTGTCGTTCAAGATGAAAAAGTTGTCTTCTGGAACAAAACAGCTTTCGAAATTATTAACCCGAATATTGAAAAAAACAAGACCTATAAATTTAGTGAAATAGTTTATGAAGAGGATTTACCTCTTGTTTACGAAAGATATTCAAAACAGATACAAGGTGAAGATGTGGAATCAACATACAATTTTCGTATCAAAACATCAAAAGGTGAAATCAAGTGGTTACAATTACACTCTGTATTTTATTTATGGAACGGTAAACCGGCAACACTTAATTTTGCCAGAGATATCACTTTACAAAAAACATTAGAAGAAAAAATCCGGCAGAATGAAGCACAGTATCGCCTTTTGGCTGAGAACTCTACTGACGGTGTTGCCTTATTTGAAAACGGAGAATTAGTCTATATATCACCATCATACGCTAAAATTCTTGGTGATTATTTGGAAATTACCAGAATTGAAGAATTGTTTGACTATATCCATCCTGACGATTTATCAAAAATTAAACAACAGATAAAAAAGATAAAAACAGAAAAAATTGAACGATACACTTATCAATACAGAATTAGGAAAAGCGATGGTTCGTATGTATGGTTTGAAGATATTATTCATTCTGAGTTTGATGAAAACGGCAATCAGGTTCGAGTTATTTTTAACTCCCGTGATGTTACCAAACGCATCGAAGCACAACAAGAACTTAAGGAAAAGGAAAAACAGCTGGAAATGCTTTTGACAAATATGTCAGATTTTCTTCTTTTATTTGATAAGGATGGTATTATTAAATACACAACTCCACATACGCTTTCTTATTTCGGATTTTCAGAAAAAGAAGTAATTGGAAAGTCAGTTTTTGAATTTATTTATCCTCCTGATTTAGAAAAAATAATTTTTGATTTTTCCGAATCTGTAAAGAATAAAATGGTCAAACAAAAATTATATCGGGTTATCAAAAAAGATGGTAGTTTCTTTTGGGTTGAATTTGATGGCAATGCTATTGAAAATGAACAACTGGAGTTTGTTATTGTCGGTAGAGATGTTACAGAACGAATTGAAATACAAGAACAATTGAAAAAACAACACACAGAATTATCAGAATTGAATGCCACAAAAGATAAGTTCTTTTCCATTTTGGCACATGACCTCCGTTCTCCTTTCAACCAAATAATGGGATTTTCTGATTTGCTATCCCAAAATATTCACAAGTATGATGCGAAAAAAATTGTTCACTTTGTAGAAATTATTAGAAACTCTTCCGTTAAAGCATACCAGCTTTTAGAAAATTTATTGAACTGGTCTATGGCAAAACGCGGTATGATGGAATTTTATCCGGTGATACTTAATATTATTCCGCTTATTACGGAAGAAATTAATCGACTTTCCGAGCAAATTAAGACAAAAAAAATTGACTTGACATTACAAACTTCAGTAAACATCTTTATTTCTGCCGATGAAAATATGTTTCGTATAATTATACGAAATATTCTTAATAATGCGATTAAGTTTACACCTGTAAATGGTAAAATCAATATTAGCTTCACCCAAAAAGATAATGAAGTTGTCATTACAATAAAAGATAATGGAACCGGTATGGAAGAATCACAGATTCATTCCTTATTTAAACTGTCGGAGAATCGTTCTTCCGAGGGTACACAGGGCGAAAGAGGAACAGGATTGGGCTTGCTGGTTGTTAAGGAATTTGTCGATAAACACAACGCAGAGATTAAAGTCAACAGCAAAAAAGATAAAGGAACAGAAGTTAAATTAATTTTTCAGAAAAAGATTTAGGGAAATTCTAATTATTCGTCTTCTGAAATATCCAAATT
>JALTEO010000448.1 GCA_027073875.1 Bacteroidales bacterium | reverse complement strand
ACCTATAATATAGTTAAGCTTATCAGTCGTAACTCCATAATATGTTTCATGAAAATCCAATTCATCATCTGCAACGCTGCTAAAAGTCCAATTCCCGAGATAACTCTGGTCATATCTTGGTTCACTGGCATTAGGAACAATAATAATGCGGTCTTCATCTTGGTCTACTCCAAATACTGATTCAAAATTTACACTATCAGTAAAATCTGGATTCCCGGGGTTATGGATCGTACCTTTTATTCCTCCGTCAGATTTCAGGTCACTTTGAATAAACTTTGTTCCATTTATCAGTGTCGGTGTGATTCTAAGTCCTGGCCTTGCCGGATTGGCATATTTGTCAACAGCATGAGCGACATAATTATTAACATACAGTCCGGAATCATCTACCTCTGTCCCTGTATAAGCCAGAGAAAGAGATGTAACAGGACCCGATATAATTGTAACCGGTATGGATTGCGTAATCGTAATATCGTTGACTCCGTCATTAATATTTGCCGTTACTTCTACAATAGCTACACCAGATAAAGTAAGCGTTTTAATACCAATGAGATTATTTTCTCCCACATTTGAATAGTTTGTGGTTGTTGTACCGTTTTCAAATAGCAACATATTTGAAAATTTGCTTACCAATGTCACATTATGTACTTGTGCATCAGGTATGACGTGTGACGGATTACCAATCTCAACAATTTTTATTCCTATATTATCAACATTATCAACAGATAATGAGCCCGGTACATTAGCAATTATTTCATACTTCGTACTTTGACTAATAGTAAAGAATGTAATATTTAAATCCTTTTTGATGTTATTGCTTAACTCTGTAATATTTACATCAACTGTTTCCCCACTGATAGATTTAATATCTTTCGGAGCCGTATAAATAACAGATGCCTGTCCATTTGCATCTGTAGTAATTTTTGTTGTATCAAAACTTCCATATTTGGCATCAATTTGTGTAAGCTGGACATCTGTACTGATACCAATATTCCCCTGATTTACAGTCACTATTTTAATTTCTTGGACCTGTGAACCGGAACTAATTGTTATATTTTCCGGACTCACAAACATTTTTTGCACTTTATCAACAAGTTGTGGATCAAAATGCAATAGTGTTTCTCCCTTAATAGCAGGATCGTCCTGGTAATAGAATGTAACATTAACATCCGATGTTGGCAATGTTCTATTAGGTGAAGTATACGTAAATACAGCATATCCGTTTTCTACTTCAACCTCATATTCCTTGAGCTTGCCATTTATAGGCATTAAGAACTCTGCCATAACCTTTTTTCCATTTGCAGGCTTTCTCCCCTGGGCTGGTAATTGAGATGTAAGTGCCACATTGATAGTATAAACAGTGTCTATATTTGTTACCGTAATATTTTGATCTGGTATCATAGTATAAACTGCATTGTCAAATCCAACTGATATATTTTTTTCCAATACAGGTGTACCACCACTTAAACTAAAACTTAAATTCAAATCTGACGTTGGCAATGTTGCCGGTGCCGTATAGGTAAACGATACTTTCCCCGTATTATCCGTCGTAGCATTGTATCGATTCAATGTTCCATCTTTCGGATCAAAAAACTTCGCAACAATTTCCTGTCCTTCTATCGGAGCTTTAATGTTGGTATCTTCCAGATATAGTTTAATTTCCTTACTACTGCCAACCTGTGTAATATTCAATTCTGATGGCTGTGCATAAAGTTTCATATTATCTGTTGTTACGGTAAGTGTATCAAAGTTTACTGTAACATTACGATCCAACAATGGCGCTCCATCCTCAATCATAAACGTAATATTGAAGTCTGTTCCAAGCCATGGTTGAATATCGTCCGGTGCTATATAATTAAAGACAATATGACCATTATTGTCACTTTTGGCACTGTACTTGTCGAGTGTTCCTTTATTTTGATCAAATACATATGCCAAAATCGTCTGATCAACAATTGGTTGATTTGTACTTTGATCACTTAAATAAAGATCGATAGCACGGTTTTCACTATTGGTAGTTACAGTAAACTGCTTTGGTACCACTGTCAGGTTCATTTTGCTTGTATCTACAGGCTGCCCCGCCACAAAGTTCACTGTCGCTGTTTTGGCAAGAGAAGCACTCGGATTCTTGACATCAAAGGTGATCGTCAACGGACTTGTCGGCAAGTTTGCCGGGGCGGTATAGTTAAATACCACCTGGCCGTTACCGTTGGTTGTCCCTTCATAGGTATTGAGCGTCCCGTTGGTCGGATCAAAGAAATCTGCCTTGACCACGATACCCTCTACCGGTGCACTCGTAGAAGTGTTTTCAAGGTAAACCCCGATTGTACCGCTCTCATTCGCTGCGGTGATATTCAGCTCTGTCGGTACCACTGTCAGGTTCATCTTGCTTGTATCTACAGGCTGTTCAGTCTCAAATTTTACTTTAACCGTTGTATCCAATGTCGGAGACCCGCCTTCAACCTCAAATATCATATTTACAGACGTTCCTGTTACTATTGTATCAGGTGCCACATAATTAAAAACAGCCTGTCCATTAAGATTAGTTACCGCACGATAGCTCTCCAGTGTTCCCTTCTGAGGATCAAAAAATTTAGCAATGATTTCTTGCCCTTCTATTGGTGCATTAGTCTTTGTATTCTCAAGATAAAAAGAAAGTACTCTGCTCTCTCCGGCTTTGGTGACACTCATTTCACTTGGAAGTGCAATGAGTTTCATATCGGATGTCGGAACAGTCTGTGTTCCAAATATCACATTTACATTTTCTGTTAATTCAGGTGTGCCTCCTACTACGGAAAAAGTAAGATTTGTGTCTGAAGTTGGCAGAGTATCCGGTGCTGTATAACTAAATACAGCTTCTCCATTACGATCACTTAGTGCGGTATAACTACTCAATGTTCCCTTATTGGGATCAAACCACTTAGCTTGAATTTCAATGTCAGAAAGTGGACCATTTTTATTTGCTATATATAAAGAAAGAGGTTTGTTTTCTTTTGGATTCAATATATTAATATGATTAGGTACTGCAGTCAGCGTCATATCTTTTGTATCAACCGGGGGTACAGGTATCTCTCCACTCAAATTAAATTTCAGCACTATATTTTGTGTAATGACTGTACCATTGTCATCATTAGTCAGCGCAATCACAGCTGATGTACCTTTTGCAGGAAACTTTGCCTTATCGGGGGAAATGTATTTAAAAGTAGCATAGCCGTCAGATCCCGTTGTAGCGATATACTCAGCAACACTGCCATAGGCATTGTTAAATGGTTTCATTTGTACGGTTTGACCCACTGCGACATATCCGTTTTTAATCACTTGTACCCTGATCTCATATTGATTATCGGCTTCTGTAATATCCAGCGGAGTTGTTGCATTGAAAAAACCGTTACTCGGAGTAGGTGTTGTACCTCCTCCTGAATTATTGGCATTGTATCCAACACTGAACATTCTTTCGTCTATTTTGCCATTTCTCGTTGTTTTCTGATTGGCACTGAAAGTATAGTTCGCTCCGCTTGTACAGTTCTGATCAAAAGTGCCACTGATATCAATCGTTCCGTATGACTCAGCACCACCACTTAAGATAAGTTTACCTGGTGTGAAAACAGGTGCTGTTTTCAACATACATCCTTCAACGGACAGGTTAAATTTACTCAATTCTATCAGGTAGCTGCTATCCACTTTCTTGACTATAAAAACTTTAGTATCAAAATGGGTACCTTTGATATTTATTTGTTCAAGTTTCGCTTCCAGAGCAGCTTTGGCTGTTACTGTCGAGGAAGTATCATTAGGAATATTGTCACTTCCTCCTCCACCACATCCAGATAGAACCAATGTCCCCAAAAATATCAGTATCGAAAATATATATTTTTTCATTTGCCGGATTCCTTTTTAATAAACGTAATTAATACCAAATACAATACTGCCAATATGATCAAGCGCCGCATCACGATCATCCTGTGTGGCATTGCTTAATGAATAGCGGTACATCAGGTCAAGATCAATAGTATCAGTTATGCTGATGACCATACCTGCCTGTGCTCCATAAATAAATCCGCTCATATCTATATTGTTATCCGATTCATAGTTGACATAACCCATGTTTCCGCCGATAAAAGGTTTGACCGTATTGCTCTTCCCGTTTAAAAAGAAATAATCAATTGAAGCAAGTCCCTTCTCGTAATTTTGCTTTTTTCCATCATCGTTACTGTCAAAATAGTTAAACGATAACATTACTCTCCATTCTTCTTTCTGGGCCCCGATACGAATTCCATATTCAAGGTCTGAACCTTTATAATCCCGAATAATATTATTTGGATCTGCATACACACCATCTATACCGACATCTCCCTGCACAGTGGCATATCCGAGTTCCAACCCTATAAATGGCTGACTCTGAGATACATCATCTCTTGCACTCAGTGTATTTCCCCCCATTATTCCGCCTATCAATAACGCTGCTACTGTCTTTTTCATCATAAATCCTTCTCCTTGTCCATTAGGTTAATTTGGTATATTAGCATTGCTTATCTAAGGATTATATCATATATTTATATTTTTTAATCTTAAAGAAAAAAAGAAAAATTTTGGGGGGGGAAGAGATGGAGTTAACTGTTTCTCACATCTCTACATATTAGTCCAATAAATAAGTGACTACAGGTGTTATAAGTCGTGGAC
>JALTEO010000447.1 GCA_027073875.1 Bacteroidales bacterium | reverse complement strand
ATTTGTAATCAATCTGCTGAAAACGTTTTTTAGAACAAAAAAGAGACCTACTACTTTCAAAAATGGCAAAAGGATAAAATTGTGACTAAATATAAAAATAAATATCGCATAAAATCACATCGGATGTCCAATTGGGATTATTCTGGTAATGGCGTTTATTTTTTAACCATTGTAACACAAAAACGTGTATGTAATTTGGGGAATATCAATAACAAAAAAATGTTTTTGTCTGATTTTGGTAAAATTATTGAAAACGAATTTTTAAAATCGTTTGAAATCCGTAATGAATTGTTTTTGGATGAATTCATAATAATGCCCAATCATTTACACACCATTGTTGTTTTAAACAAACCCGAAATTGATATTGGTTCACACGATTCGCACGAACCGCAAAAATTCATTCGTTTACCAAAATCAATTTCATCATTTATGGCGGGTTTTAAATCGGCCGTAAATACAAAAATTGATGATTATATTGATGATTATCATTTGGATATGGCGAAATATAATCGGGACAATCATTTTTTCCAACCAAATTATCACGACTATATTATCAGAAACAATACAGAATTTAAACATATAAAAAATTACATTATCAATAATCCTATTAATTGGGAGAATGATAAATTTAATGTCGAGAATGTCCAATGAAAAACAACCAACTAATAATATATCAGACCGAAGACGGCAAAGTCAAAATTGAAACCCATTTTGATAATGAAACCGTATGGCTGAATATTGACCAAATAGCAGAACTATTTCAAAAATCCCGTTCTACTATAAACGAGCATATTCTTAATATTTACAAAGAAAAAGAGCTTGAAAAAGAGGAGACTATGAGAAAAATCGGAATTTCCGATTTTTCTACCAAACCCACCAATTTTTATAATCTTGATGTTATTATTTCGGTTGGTTACCGAGTTAAATCGCACAGAGGGGTGCATTTTAGAAAATGGGCAACTGCTCTTATCAAAGAGTACCTGATAAAAGGCTTTGCAATGAACGATGAACTGCTAAAAGAAGCCGGAGGCGGAAACTATTTTGATGAGCTATTGGCTCGTATTCGAGATATTCGTTCGAGTGAAAAGGTATTTTGGCGAAAGGTGTTGGATATTTATGCAACAAGTATCGACTACGACCCAAATACCGAACAGTCTATACTGTTTTTTAAAACCGTACAAAACAAAATGCACTGGGCAAGTCACGGAGAAACTGCAGCTGAAACTATTTACAAACGAGTAGATTCATCAAAAGAGCATATCGGGCTAACCAATTTTAAAGGAGAAATACCAACAAAAAAAGAGGTAGAAATTGCTATAAACTATTTATCAGAAGATGAATTGAATATCTTAAACCGAATGGTAACGGCATTTTTGGAAATTGCAGAAATCCAAGCATTAGACAGCACACCAATGTATATGGCAGATTGGATTAAACAGTTAGATACTTTCTTGAAAATGACCAATAAAGATATTTTGCAACATTCAGGAAGTATCAGTCATCAAAAAGCAATAGAAAAAGCTCACAGTGAATACGAAATTTATAAAGAAAAAATAAAGAACAGAATCACGCAAGTTGAAAAGGATTTTATAAAGCAGATTGAAAATGAAACTAAAAAACTAAAGAAATGATACAGTAGGATATAACTTAACAATATGAATGAGAACGATATAAGAGAATTGGGTAAAACTATTATTACTTTGCAGAAAGAAGCTGTAAATCAGACTTTATTGTTTTGGAAACCAAAAGCAGAACAAATAATAAGCAATAAAAGTCAGGATGTTAATGAAATAGAGCATACTTTAGATGCTCTTTGCGAAGTGGCTTTTGATGATGAAGTTTTGGCTCTATTTAAAAGATTATGTCGCTATTATTACGATATAGACCCACAAGCCACAGCAGAACAAATCCAGTTTTACCGAGAAATGTGGGATAATAATGAGGAAATAGAAGACGATGAATAAATTTACAGAAGCAAAATTAGAACAGGCTTTTATAGAACTGTTAGAAAATGAAGGCTACCCGCATTTCTTGGGTAATACTATTTCCCGTGCAGAAGATGAAGTGTTGATTGAAGAAGATTTAAAGAACTATTTGCTCAATAGATATGCCAAAGAACAACTCACCGAAACGGAAGTTCAAACCATCATTTTGCAACTGAAAACACTACCTTCATCCGACCTTTACGAGAGTAACAAAAAAATAATGCGTTGGTTGGCAGATGGGTTTATTCTAAAAAGAGAAGACCGTACACAAAAAGACATTCATATTGAATTGATTGATTACACCGGTTTAGATGCACAGCGAAAAAGCAATGATTTAGATAGTATTGTTGCCGAACCGAAAGCAAAATATGGTAAAGACCACAATATCTATAAATTTGTAAATCAACTCGAAATTGTAGGTGCGGAAAAACGCATACCAGACGGCATACTTTACATAAATGGTTTGCCTGTTGTGGTATTTGAATTCAAATCTGCTATAAGAGAAGAAGCCACAATCCATAACGCTTACGAGCAATTAACCATTCGTTACAAAAGAGATATTCCTGAACTTTTTAAGTACAATGCTTTTTGCGTTATAAGTGATGGTGTAAACAATAAAGTAGGTTCATTTTTTGCACCTTACGAGTTTTTTTATGCTTGGCGAAGAATTGCAGGATTGGCAAAAGATGTTGACGGCATTGATAGTATGTTTACCCTTGTTCAAGGGATGTTACATAAAAACAGATTAAGAGATATTATTCAAAACTTTATCTATATCCCTGACAGCTCAAAAAAAGACGAAAAAATAGTTTGTCGCTATCCTCAGTATTACGCAGCTCGTGTTTTGTATGAAAATATCAAAAAAGCAGAAAAGCCAGAAGGAGACGGAAAAGGGGGAACCTATTTTGGTGCAACGGGAAGCGGTAAAAGTTTTACAATGTTGTACCTTACTCGCCTATTGATGAAAAGTGAGCATTTTGAAAGCCCAACCATTGTATTAATAACCGATAGAACCGACTTGGATGATCAACTTTCAGGGCAATTTACCAATGCCAAAACTTTTATTGGCGACAATAATATAAAAAGTGTTGAGAGTAGAGCCGAATTAAGAACCTTGCTACAAGGAAGAAAAAGTGGTGGTGTTTTCTTAACTACTATTCATAAATTCACAGAAGATACAAAACTGCTAACAGAAAGAACAAATGTAATATGTATTTCAGATGAAGCACATAGAAGTCAAGTTAATTTGGACCAAAAGGTAAAGATAACTTCAAAAGGAGTAAAAAAGAGTTTTGGTTTTGCCAAATACTTACACGATTCATTACCAAATGCAACATTTGTAGGATTTACAGGAACACCAATAGATGCAACCTTAGATGTTTTTGGGAAAGTGGTTGATGCCTACACAATGACAGAATCTGTAAGAGATGAAATAACAGTAAAGATTGTTTATGAAGGTCGGGCAGCTAAAGTAATTTTACACAATGAAGAGTTAGAGAAGATAGAAAAGTATTATGAACAAGCGGCAGAAGAAGGAGCTAACGAATATCAGATAGAGGAAAGTAAAAAGGCAACAGCCACAATGAAAGTTATTCTTGGCGACCCTGACCGTTTGCAAAAATTAGCTGAAGATTTTGTAAATCATTACGAAAAAAGAGTTTCAGAAGGCTCTACGGTAAAAGGGAAAGCAATGTTTGTATGCTATAAACGTGAAATTGCTTTTGATTTTTATAAAAATGTAATTGCTCTAAGACCCGAATGGGCAGAGATAAAAGTTGCAGAAGAAGGTGCTGTTCTTACAGATAAAGAGAAAAGGGAAATTAAACCTATGGGACGCATCAAAATGATAATGACCAGAGGAAAAGATGACCCTAAAGAAATGTATGATTTACTCGGAACGAAAGAATATCGTAAAGAATTAGACAGGCAGTTTAAAAATGAAAAGTCAAATTTCAAAATTGCCATTGTAGTTGATATGTGGCTGACTGGTTTTGATGTTCCATTTTTAGATTCTATCTACATTGATAAACCAATAAGGCAACATAATTTAATTCAGACCATCTCTCGTGTAAATAGAAAGTTCAAAGGTAAAAATAAAGGTTTGGTTGTTGATTACATTGGTATTAAAAAACAAATGAACCTTGCATTAGCAAAATACAACAAAGGCGATGAAGAAAATTTTGAGGATATTCAAGAATCCTTGATTGTTGTTAAAAATCATTTGGATTTATTAGCCAAACTATTTCATAAGTTTGACAATTCAAAATATTTTGGTGGCTCTGCATTACAACAGTTGAATACGTTAAATATGGCTGCCGAATATGTACAACTAACTAAAGAACTTGAAACTCGTTTTATGGGTTTGGTAAAACGCTTGAAAGCAGCTTATGATATTTGTGCAGGGAGTGAACAATTAACACAAAAGGAAAGAGATTTTACACACTTTTATTTAGCTGTTCGCTCAATCGTTTTTAAACTGACAAAAGGAAATGCACCGGACACAGCACAGATGAACGCTAAAGTTCGAGAAATGATAAAAGATGCTTTGGAAAGCGATGGCGTTCAAGAAATTTTCAAACTTGGAGATGAAGCAGAAACAGAACAAGACCTTTTTGATGAAGATTACTTGGCTAAAATTGATAAAATTAAATTACCCAACACAAAAATAAAGCTACTTCAACAACTTTTAGCGAAAGCGATTGGAG
>JALTEO010000446.1 GCA_027073875.1 Bacteroidales bacterium | reverse complement strand
CTTAAGGGGAGTTTTAATAATTCATTTCTTTCAAGAAACAAATGAGATGAATAAGATGCAAGGCATAAATTTTTCTGAATAGCCATAGCTATTGAGAAAAATTTTAACGATGTCAAATTGTTTATCACATTTGTTCCCGTAGGGTTTACAGAGTTTTCCATATACTTCTTCATATTTTTTTGCATTATCCCAATAGTGCATCAAAAATCTTCATTGTCTATAAAAAACTCTGAAAATCTTGATGCGAAGGAATTATTAAAACTCCCCTTGAAAATATTTTGACAATTATCGTAAGGTTTTTTTGAACTTAAATGATTTTTTTTTATTATTTTTGCAAAAAATTTTTATATACTTATGGAAAAATACAAAGTTCTTTACATTTCACAAGAAATTACACCTTATTGCGAAGAAACAACAAGTTCATTATTATGGCGACATCTCCCTCAAAAAATACAGGAAAATGGCAGTCAGATTCGTACTTTTATGCCCCGGTATGGTATTATTAACGAAAGAAGAAACCAATTACACGAAGTTATCCGGCTTTCTGGAATGAACATCATAATTAATGACACCGACAACCCGCTAATCATTAAAGTTGCTTCTATCCCATTGGCAAGAATGCAAGTTTATTTCATTGATAACGAAGACTATTTTGATGGAAAAGGTATTTTGGCAGACGAAAACGGGAATCCTTATCCTGATAATTTGGAACGAGCATTATTTTTCACAAAAGGTATTTTGGAAACCATAAAAAAGTTAAGATGGACACCGGATATTATTCATTGCTCGGGATGGATAACACATTTGCTCCCGTTGTATATTCGCCAAGTCTATAATGATGACCCTTATTTTGCCAATTCAAAGATCATTTACGGACTCCAGAATGATTATTTTGATATTAATACCGAAAATGATATGATACATGAATTATCTTCTGACAAAATTCCTGATTCTATATTAAAAACAATAGGTACACCTAACTATCTTAATACAACGAAATTAGCACTAAATTTTTCAGATGCTGTTTCTTTTAGTGAGCAACTTGACAATAAAGATGTTGTAAAACTCGTTGATGACTTGAAATTACCCAAACTAGATTATGTTGATATTGAAGAAGAGGACTATGCAAAAGCATATGATGAATTTTACGAAAAGATACTGGCAGAAGAATTTTCTAATGCCAATTAAACCAATACTTAGCGGAATTTTTATTTTATTTTTTTTAGGAATCATTTCCTGTAAAAAAGATAATTCTGATATTGGTGCAAACTTACAGGATCAGAATCAGTTAACTTTACATTTTACAGATACAACCGCTATCCGATCGACCATTGTAAAAGATGATTCGGTAACAACCGACGAACGCTCCAAAGTTCTTCTCGGCAGCTATAATGATGCTATTTTCGGTTTAGCACAAGCATCTTTTGCTACACAATTCCGGCTATCATCTTACGATGTGAACTTTGGAACAAATCCCGTAGTTGATTCATTAGTGCTTTATCTTGATTATGTAGGTTTTTATGGTGACACCACTACTTCACAGGAAATAAAAGTCTATAAAATGGCTCAGGATATTTTCAGGGACTCATCATATTATTCCAACGAAGATATGACGACTTTGGCAGATATGAGTTCGCCTTTGGCACAAATAACCACATCATTTAGCCCCAATAATACGGCTTCCTTAAGCATTCGATTAGATGATAATTTTGGGACAGATCTGATAGCCGACTCAAGTTATTATGCCAATAGCGATACTTTTTTGACACAATATAAAGGGCTGTATATTACTTCCACACCAGTTACTGCCAATGGTGCCATTTTATATTTTGACCCTATCTCGGAAAATACAAAGATGACGCTCTACTACCACAATGATTCCAACGATTCTTTATCATTTAATTTCTTGATTAATGAAAACTGTGCTTATTTTAATCTTTTTAACCATGATTATACGGGTACTGCGTTTGAAAATGACATTAATCAAGACACAGCAACTGATAATATATATATTCAATCGATGGGTGGCGTAAAAGCAAAAATTGACTTAGATAGATTGCTCACATGGAAAGATTCAGGAAATATAGCTATCAACAAAGCAGAATTAGTACTAAATATCAACGACATAAATAACGACAAGCAACTATTTTCCCCTCCTAATCGTCTGTTACTTGAGATTGTTGATGACAATAACGGTTTTGACGGACCAATTGATTATTTTATGGACAATACCTATTTTGATGGCTATTACGACAATACGAACAATTCGTACACCTTTAATATTTCACAGCATGTTCAGAAAATTATTGATGGAGAAGAAACAAATACCTCGCTTTATATTTTCCCCGAGAACAATAAAGTTTCAGCCGAAAGAACAGTTTTGTCAAATAGTGGCAACAATCGGATAAAATTAAATATTACTTACACAAAATTTAAGTAGTTATGTGTGGAATTGTTGGTTATATCGGCAAAAAAGATGCTTATCCAATTTTAATTAACGGATTAAAAAGATTAGAATACAGAGGTTATGACTCTGCCGGTATTGCATTAATCAATGGAGAGCCAAGAATTTATAAGATACAAGGTAAAGTTTCTGACCTAGAGAATTTTACAAAAGGTAAAAATATCTCCGGAACAATTGGTATTGCTCATACCAGATGGGCTACCCACGGAGAACCAAACGATGTCAATGCACATCCACATATGTCCGAAAACGAACATTTTATACTTATTCATAATGGTATTATTGAGAATTACAGCAAGCTAAAAAAACGCTTGGAAGATCGTGGCTATACCTTTAAAAGTGAAACAGATACAGAAGTGCTTGTTAACCTGATTGAGTATATCTACCTGAAAGGAAAAGTCTCCGTAGAAATTGCTGTTCGTTTGGCATTAACAAAGGTTGTAGGTGCTTATGGTGTGTTGGTTATCAGCAAAGATGAACCCGAACAACTAATAGCAGCCCGTAATGGCAGCCCTCTTGTTATCGGCATCAACAAAGATGAATATTACTTTGCTTCAGATGCTACGCCCATCATTGAATACACCAAAAGTGTAATTTATATGAACGATGGCGATTTTGCCATTATCAAAAAAGGAAACATTAATGTAAAAACACTGCAAGACGAACCGTTAAAACCAAAAATTCAGCAAATAGATTTAGATTTGGAATCTATTGAAAAAGGTGGTTATGAGCATTTTATGTTAAAAGAAATTTTTGAACAACCCAAAGCCATTCAAGATACTTTCAGAGGGCGGTTATCGTCTAAATTAGATAATATTGTTCTCGGAGGACTTCATGAAATCATTGAACCACTAGCAAATGCTAAACGCATCATAATGGTGGGGTGCGGCACTTCGTGGCATGCCGGATTGGTCGGCGAATATTTAATTGAAGAATATGCACGCATTCCCGTGGAAGTGGAATACGGCTCCGAATTTCGCTACCGCAAACCGGTTTTATACAAAGACGATATTTTAATTGCCATTTCACAAAGTGGTGAAACTGCAGATACGCTGGCTGCCATTCACCTAGCAAAGGAATACGATGTTAAAGTATTGGGAATCTGCAATGTTGTCGGTTCCAGTATCCCTCGCGAAACAGATGCAGGCGTTTATACACATGCCGGACCCGAAATAGGTGTTGCTTCGACCAAGGCATTTACTGCACAAGTGACCGTCTTAGCCATGATGGCTTTTCTCCTTGGTAAAAAGCGAAACACTATTTCACAAGAAAAATTTGAAATCCTCGTAAAAGAGTTAAATGCAATTCCGGAGAAAATAAATAAATTATTAAAGTCCAATGACTATATCCTCTCAATTGCCAAAAAGTTTTCTCAAGCTAAAAACTTCCTTTATCTTGGTAGAGGAAATCTTTTCCCTGTAGCTCTTGAAGGAGCACTCAAGCTCAAAGAAATTTCTTATATCCACGCCGAAGGATATCCTGCTGCCGAAATGAAACACGGACCCATTGCTCTGATTGATGAAAATATGCCGATAGTGGTATTGGCAACCAAAGATAAATCGTACGAGAAAATTGCCAGCAACATTCAAGAAATCAAGGCACGAAGCGGGGTTGTCATTGCCATTGTAACCAAAGGCGATACCGTTATCAAATCTATGTCGGATTTTGTAATTGAAGTACCTGAATGTGATGAAGCTCTTGCCCCATTATTAACAGTAATTCCGTTGCAATTGCTATCTTATCACATTGCCGTTCTTCGTGGCTGTAATGTGGATCAACCCCGTAACTTGGCTAAATCGGTAACAGTAGAATAAGCGAGCTAATTTTCAAAACAGAAATACTACAACTTACTAAATAATTTAGTAAAATAGCATTTAATTTGCAAAAGAAATTACGAAATCATATGATACTGTCCCAAAAAGTGTGTAAAGCAAGGTTTCATTAATTTTGAGGAATTATTAACAAAAATTAAAATTATGGAAACACTTAACTTTACACGGGAGCAAGTTACAAAAATTTTGTCAGAAATAGCTTCCGAAAAAGAAGGATTTAACAAAGTTTTGCAATTAAGCTTAGAGGCTCTGATGCGATCAGAACGGGAACTACACAATTCTGATATGTCAGATGTCAGTAACGGTTACCGATGGCGAAAGACTTTTGGTATGCAAAAGCAATTGAAACTACAAGTTCCCCGTAGTCGTTATCATCAGTTTTATCCTGTATTATTAGC
>JALTEO010000445.1 GCA_027073875.1 Bacteroidales bacterium | reverse complement strand
ATCTGAGTTTGACATAATAAATGAATCACCTGAGAAAAATATCAAAAAGCTGTGAATATTTCTTATATCGAATTCAAGTTAATAAGAAAATTACTATTTTTGTTAGATGAAAATTAGATAAATAATTGAGAATATGAATAAAATTGTTAAAAATGCCGAAGAAGCTGTATTTGATGTTACCGATGGCATAACCATTATGTTGGGCGGATTTGGTTTATGTGGTATTCCTGAACATTCTATTCGTGCACTTTACGCAAAAGGAATAAAAAACTTAACTTGTATTTCAAATAATGCAGGAGTTGATGGATGTGGTTTAGGATTACTTCTCGAAAAACATCAAATCACTAAAATGATTGCGTCCTATGTGGGTGAAAATAAAGAGTTTGAAAGACAGTTACTCAGTGGAGAACTAGAAGTTGAGCTCAATCCGCAAGGTACATTAGCTGAACGAATTCGTGCCGGAGGAGCAGGTATTCCGGCTTTCTTTGTTCCTGCCGGATATGGCACTGAAGTAGCTGAAGGAAAAGAAATACGGGAATTTAACGGCAAAAAATATCTGCTCGAAAAAGCATTAACTGCCGATTTTGCTTTTGTCAAAGCATGGAAAGGCGATGCTTATGGTAATCTTATTTACCGGAATACTGCCAATAATTTTAATCAACCAATTGCTATGGCAGGAAAAATCACCATTGCCGAGGTCGAAGAGATTGTTCCCGTAGGTGAACTGGAACCTAATCAGATTCACACACCCGGCATCTTTGTTCAACGAATTTTCAAAGGTGAAAATTTCAAGAAAAGAATTGAATTTGAAACAACAAGTGATTAAAAACGAATCTTATGAAACTAGATAAAAACGGTATTGCTAAACGCATAGCACAAGAACTTAAAGACGGATATTATGTTAATTTGGGTATTGGTATTCCTACGCTGGTAGCCAATTTTATTCCCGATGACATTGAAGTTATTTTGCAATCGGAAAACGGATTACTCGGCATTGGTCCTTTTCCCAAAAAGGAAGCCGTAGATGCTGACCTTATTAACGCAGGAAAACAAACAGTAACTGCCATAAAAGGTGCTGCTTTTTTTGATTCTTCCCAAAGTTTTGCCATGATTCGTGGCGGACATATTGACCTTACCGTACTCGGAGCTTTTCAGGTTTCCGAAAAAGGAGATATTGCCAGTTGGAAAATTCCCGGGAAAATGGTTAAAGGAATGGGAGGTGCAATGGATTTAGTTGCTTCTGCAAAAAATATTATTGTGGCAACAACTCACACCGACAGGGCAGGAAATCCAAAATTATTAAAAAACTGTGATTTGCCTTTAACAGGTGTCAACTGCGTAAAGAAAATTGTTACCGATATGGCTGTTATCGAAGTTATCGATAATGGATTTAAATTATTGGAAAGAGCTCCCGGTATCTCTGTTGAAGAAATTGTTGAAGCCACAGAAGCCAACTTAATTGTAGAAGGAGAAATCCCCGAAATGAATATTTAACATAAAATTTATTAAAGATGAACATATTAGTTTGTATCAGTCATGTGCCGGACACAACGGCAAAAATCAGTTTTACTGATGAAAATAAAAAGTATGACAAAAAAGAAATTCAATTTGTCATCAATCCTTTTGACGAATTGAGTTTAACTCGTGCTTTGGAAATAAAAGATAAAAACGGAGCAAAAGTAACGGTTGTAAATGTAGGGCTACAAGAAACGGAACCGACCATCCGTAAAGCATTGGCTATGGGTGCCGACGAAGCCGTACGCGTTAATTTAGAACCGACAGATGCTTATCAAACAGCGGTACAAATTGCCGAGGTTTTTAAGAACGGTGAATTCGATTTGATACTTACAGGAAAAGAATCAAGTGATTATAATGGTTCACAGGTAGGTGAAATGATTGCTGAGATTCTGAATATCCCGACAGTTACCAGTGCCGCCCATATTGATTTAGAAGAAGGCAAAGGCATTATTCAACGCGAATATGCTGATGGATATCAATCATTTGAAGTGCCATTTCCATTTGTTGCTTCCGGACAAAAAGGAATTGCCTTAGAACCAAGAATTCCCAGTATGCGTGGCATTATGATGGCTCGGTCTAAAAAACTGGAAGTCAAAGAACCGGTAGCTGCCGAACCGCTTACAGAAGTTGTAAGGCACGACCTTCCAGAAGCTAAGGGTTCTTGTAAAATGGTTGATCCGGAAAACCTTGAAGAACTGGTTGATTTATTACATAACGAAGCCAAGGTTATCTAAGAGAAAATCTTAAGAAAAATAGAAGGAGGAACTTTTGTGGTTTCTCCTTTTTTATTTTATCTTACTGACAAACAAATTTTTATATTCTTCAGTTCAGAGATAATAATATTTTAAGTCCTTTGTAAAACCTAAAAGAAACTGCCATTCTGAGCAGTGCGAAGAGTCTCAACACATTGAATAGTAATTATTTACAGATTCTTCACTGCGTTTAGAATGATAAAATTAGAAGTTTTGCAAAGGTCTCATTTTTTTTACCAACCTGTTTTACGACTGATTTTTATCAGCAAAGTTTTTATATTTTTGACCTTTCTTTAAAAAAAAATTATTGATATGTTTAATAAATTTATTGCTTGGATTTTGCCAATCTTTCCAAAACGATTTGTTTGGCTATTCTCAAAAAATTATATTGCCGGACCATATCTAAAAGATGCTATCCGTGTAGGGAAAGAGTTGAACAGTCAAGGAGCGGTAACTACCATTGATATGTTGGGAGAATTTATTAGTGACTTAAAAGAAGCGGAAGAAAACAGAAAAGCATATATCAACATTATAGAAACAGCCGAAAAAGAAGGTATCCGTGGAAATTATTCCGTAAAACCGACCATGTTCGGGCTGCTGTTAGACCAAGAGGTGTGTTACCAAAATATTCGCGAAATCGTAAAAACAGCAGCATCGCATAATAATTTTGTACGCATCGACATGGAAGATTCGCCATGCACCGATATGGAGATAGCACTTTACAAAAAATTACACCACGAATTTCCTGCCAATGTCGGACTGGTTTTTCAGGCATATATGCGACGAACTTTTAACGATTTGAAAAAACTCTATGAGGAGGAACATACCGATGAGCATCCTAATAATTACCGGCTTTGCAAAGGTATTTATGTGGAATCAAAGGAAATTGCTTTTAAAGACCATGATGAAATAAACCGGCATTATTTGGAAGATTTGGAATTCTTACTAAAAAATAAAGAATATGTCGGCATTGCTACACACGACAGTTTTTTAATTGAAAATGCCTATAAGCTAATCGAAAAATATCAAGTGCCAAAAGATAAGTTTGAATTTCAAATGCTCTACGGTGTAACGCCAAAATTGCGGCAATCTGTCATTGATAAGGGCTATAAAATGCGGGTTTATGTGCCGTTTGGCGACGATTGGTTTGGTTATTCCACCCGCCGGTTAAAAGAAAATCCGAAGATGGCAAGCCACATTATGAAAGCATTGTTTGTTAAAAAGTGATGGTTCGTAAATCCATATTTCTCTTTTTAATTTTAACGGTAACTTTTTTTTCCTGCCAAAAAGAAACACAAACAATTAATCCTTCACAGGTTATCACCATTGATAATACAATTGCTATTTATGATTTGTTGACAATAAATGATTCTACACTGCTTGCCGCAGGAGGGATACGAAATAGTTCGGGGAAAATTTATTTGTCCGTAGATGGCGGACAGACATGGCAAAAGACATGGGAATCGCATATTTGTATTTATACACTTTATGCTCAAAATGATACAACCATTTTTGCCGGTGGAGATTCTATTACCGTACTAAAATCCACCGATAACGGCAAAAATTGGGAATCGCTAATGCACTACGGTTTTGTAGATTGGCAAGAATTTGTAACCCCTGTACAAAATATGTATTTTATAAATGCCGATACCGGATTTGCCGTTGGTGGCGACAATCAAAACAAAGGTATTTTATGTTCTACGAAAAACGGCGGAAAAGACTGGAAGTTTCAAGGGTTTAACAATGAGCTACATGCCGTCATATTTGACTCAATGGGAAACGGTTATATTTTAGGATACGGGAAAATTTTTAAGTCGGCTGACTATGGCAATAACTGGACAGACAATAATTTCTCAGGCGATAACTTACAAGCAACAACTTCGCAAAATCAAACTTTGTGGGCTTGCGGCTATCGTGGAAACATTTATAATAATGAAGGAAATCAATGGCATACCGTTTTTAATGTTTCGTCATGGAATAACCGTATTCACTGGCGGGATATGATAGCAACAAAAAACAAAAACTTATTAACTGTTGGTAATCACGGCTTAGTTTGGTTTTATGACCAAAATAAATTAATGTCAATTTCCGGAGCACCTGATTTTCTCTTGGTTACAGAAACCCAATCCGGACTATTCTTTGCCGGCACAAACGACGGACGGATTTTTGTATTTTCAGATTCTCAATAAATTCTATATAAAGTGCTTAAAGTTTGGAGTGCCTAGAGTACCTAAAGTATAACTTTTTAAAATTAGTGTTCACTAATCGATATTCGAGATTATTATTTTGAATGACAAAATCAGAAGTTTTGCAAAGGTCTCGAACACTGAAGCCACACGAAAAGTTTTCAAAAAAACCGTCATCGAGCGTTAGCGAAGCAATCTTTTCTTTATTGGTTGAGATTGCTTCGTCGTTCCTCCTCGC
>JALTEO010000444.1 GCA_027073875.1 Bacteroidales bacterium | reverse complement strand
TCTTATTGATATAATCAAAAATAGAAGGATGGTATTTTGTCGAAATATCATCATTCATCAATTTGAGTAATTGTCCGAATAAATCAATTTCTGTCGGAAGGTCAAAATCTTTAAAGTAGGTTTTTCCGGCTTCTTTTAATTCTTCAATTATCTTCTTTCTGTCTTTAAGGTCTTGTACTTTATTTTCTTTCCCGTACCAATTTTCCAATTTTCTCATTTTGGCAGCAAATGCAATACCATCGGGACCACGGAAACCGGCTTCATTAACATACCACCGTAACAAATAATAATCTTGAAGATTAGCATATACTTTTGCTAAGTCCGAGAGTACTGTTCCATATTTAGCTTTTCGCTCAGCATTCTGATTTGCCCAAGTATTAAAATCTTTCTCAAATGCTTGCTTTTTGCCAATTACATTCAATCGGCGAATACCTTTACTTTGCCCGATAAAATACTTCCAATAATTACTGGTATGTGCATATTTGGCAGCATATTGAATATGTACTTTTGGCAAATTGTTGTTATCAGTTGCTTTTGCAGCTGCTTCTCTGCTGGCATCCATATGCTGTTTGAGAATTGCCAATTTCAAAGTACGGATTTTTACAATAGCAGGATTGATGACATCCAATGCTTGTTTTACACCGTAAGATGGTTCGTAACGGTCTGTCCTTCCCGGATAACCGATAATCATGGCAAAATCACCTTGGTGCATTCCCTTCAATGATACCGGCAAAAAATACTTTGGTTTCAACGGCACATTCTCCGGAGAATAATCTGCCGGTTCACCATTGGCATCTGCATATACCCGAAATACCGAAAAATCTGCCGTATGGCGTGGCCACATCCAATTGTCTGTGTCGCCACCAAACTGACCAATGGTCTGCGGTGGAGCACCTACCAACCGGACATCGCGATAAATTTTGTAAACCAATAAAAAATACTGGTTATCTGTAAAAAAACTCTTTACAAACGCTGTATAATTATTACCTGCTGTAGCTTCGGCAATTAACTGTTTTGACTTGGCTTTTATTGCCTTTTGTCTTTCGGCATAACTCATTGTATCATTTAGAGATGAGAAAATTGCACTTGTTACATCGTTGATACGAACCAAAAATTTTACGGTAAGTCCTTCATTAGGTAATTCCTCTCCTTTGTTTTTAGCGAAATAACCGTTGGCAATAAAATCATTTTCCGCCGTGCTGTGAGCTTGTATTTGCCCAAAGCCGCAATGATAATTCGTGAGTAACAATCCTTGTCCGGAAACAATTTCGCCCGTACATCCGTAACCAAATTGAACAACGGCATCTTTCAAACTGGCATGATTGATATTGTAAATATCTTCGGCAGAGAGCTTTAATCCCTGCTTTTTCATATCATCATAATTCTTATTGATGAGGGAAATAATCCACATACCCTCGTCGGCAAAAGACAACAAAGAACGAAAAACCAGAATGACGGTAAGAAATGAGAGAATGATAATTTTTTTCATTTTTATTTTATTTTTTTTGGAAAAGTAAAAGTAAATCAATCTTTGTTATTGACAAAGAATATTTATTAGTTTTTTGATAATTTTTGATTATCGGGAGTATATCACACTCATTTTTATTTCGTTTTTATTAGTTTCCATTGCAGAGAAACTAATGCCTAAAATGCCAAGAGTACCTAAAAAACAAGAGTATATGAAGTTATTAATTATGAATTGTCCCGTCAGGGACAAAACCTTTGTAATAACTCAACAGCCCATAAAATCAAGCACTGTAGGTACGGAACATATTTATGGTTTCAGATATGTTTTCCAAGTTTAAAACCATTACCTTTGCAAAAAAAAAATGCCGAAACAAGATATTACTGTCCTGAAAGAAAATGATTTATTGGAAATCTTCGATGACTTGCCGGCATACCGTATAAAACAGATTTTTCAGTGGTTGTGGACTAAAAATATTACTTCGTTTGATGAATTTACAAACCTTCCAAAATCACTGCGGGAAGCATTAGACAACCAATTTTATTTACCGGAACTTACCGTTAAGAACAGCCAAAAAGCAAAAGATGGAACGGTGAAAGTTGCTTTTGAACTATCAGATAATCAGCTAATTGAGGGTGTGTTAATTCCTGATGGTAAACGGGTAACGGCTTGTATCTCTTCGCAGGTAGGATGTAATGTAGGTTGTCGTTTTTGTGCCACAGGAAAGATGGGATTTTCCAGAAATCTGTCTGTCGGCGAAATCGTTTTTCAGGTCAAACAGTTAAATACTTTGGCAGAAAAAACTTACAATCATCACCTGAGTAATATCGTATTTATGGGTATGGGTGAGCCACTGCTAAATTATCAAAATACAATGCGTGCCGCTACAATTTTGACTACACCAGAAGGACTAAATATGTCGCCACAACGGATTACCGTTTCTACAGTAGGAATTGTGCCGAAAATCAGGCAAATGGCAGACGAAGGCGTTAAATTTAACTTGGCGGTTTCGTTACATACGGCATCAGATAAGATTCGTAATTCACTGATTCCTGTCAATCAGTCGTTTCCGTTGTCTAAACTACAGGAAGCGATTAAATATTTCTACACAAAGACAGGTAACCGTGTTACTTTAGAATACCTTTTGATGAAAGGTGTTAATGATTCCGATAAAGATGTTCGTGAACTGGCAGCGTTTACAAAAGCGTTTCCGTGTAAAATTAATGTCATTGAATATAATCCGGTGGAAGGACTCAATTTTCAACGACCCGAAAAAGACCGTTTTGATAAATTTGTTGATTTCCTAAAATCAAGAAATCTAATTGTGATGGTGCGTCGTAGCCGTGGAAAAGATATTGATGCCGCCTGTGGACAGCTGGCAACGAAGATTAACGCGGGGAATTCATAGCGTTCTTTTGCAAACATAGGAGTAATACTTGTGAGAATCTGTCACCCCTCTGTATTACTGTCATTCCGAACTCGTTTCGGAATCTTTTAGATCCTGAAACAAGTTCAGGATGACTGATACTTTTTTGCAGATTGCAACACTCACTGTATTCTTGCATAAATAAAGCGGGTTAACCGGCACTTTCATTAAAAAAATCTTCCAGATATCTGTTAAATGCCCATCTGTCTAGTGTGGCGGCTTTTTCTTTGGTTTCCTTTGTAATATCAATCATTTCTAAAAAAACTTTCCGGCGGGGAGCAAAGAAAATACCGTGTTTTATCAAGAACCATACGCCACGGCGGAATACTCGCATAAAATCAGGTGTTTTGCCGGTAGCGGCACGCGACCAACTACTGCCCCATAGCCCACGAACACGGATACCGACAATTATTGCATCATCAGGCACCAACGGGATAATACGGTAAACACCTTGTTTGTTACCAATTTTCTCCTGCTCTTGTGATGATAGTTGTCCCGAAGGATAAATCAGTGCGTTTTTCCCCAGTAACAATGCTTTGATAGTTCCGTCCACCATTTTTTTCAGCACATCGGTATCGCGGTTGCCGCGGCGTTCCAAATCGGTCACGGGAATGGCTTCAATCCAATTTAAGATAGCTCTGAAAAGCCGGTTCTCAAAATAGTTTTCCGATACCGCAGAAGAGACTTTTTGATATTGCAGTATTTTGGTAACAATAATTACCGGATCGACAAGTGATTGATGATTAGGTAAAAACAATTTCGGCTGTGGCGAAGACATTAATTCTTTTCCGGAAATAACTGTTTTATACCGCAACCACAACGCTGCCCTAAATAAGGATGCAACGAATTTTTGAGAAATATTCGGAATATTTGTCGGTTTCATTTTCGGCTAAGTAAACGGTTAAAACTTTCTTTTACACCATCTAATTTCAACAACAGATAAATCATTATTGACCACGAAAACAACCCGATAACCAAAAATACAATACGGGTGCCAAATGTGGACTCAATCCACCCGAAAATACCTGCAGAAATCAGGATAAAAATAAAATTGATTAAATTGTTGTAGGCAATGGCATCACCTAAATCGCGTCCCTGCACTTTGTCTTGTATCCAAGCATTAAGCGGCACTTTAAAAAATCCTGCTGAAAATGCTGCCGTAATCATTAAAATAACAAAAGGAATTTTTGACGGATTAAACAAAAAGATAGCTGTTATGCTCAGTGCCAAACCCAATCCACCGAAAGGAATTAATCCTACCTCAACTTTCTTTTTTGAAACCACACCGGAGAGTAAACTGCCTGCTGCCACAGCAACAGCTACCAGTGCCATTACAACACCTGTTGCCGTATTGCTCATTTTCAGCGTTTGCGGACAATGAATCAACAAATTCATCTGAATAAGTGACCCGATAAGCCAAAATACGGATAACCCGAAAACCGTCAGATTTAGTCCCGGAACATCTTTTTTTGCCCAACGAATCATACGGATAATAAATTTGATAGGATTAACAGAATCCATTTTCCCGCCGAGTGGTTCCGGCTCGTCGGCTTTTACTTTTGTTGCGGCAAAGAATCCGCTGAATGCAACCGACATTACAACGACAAGAATAAAAATCAGCCGGTAGGTTTTGACATCAGATAATAATCCGGCAAAGAATGTTCCGAGCAGAACACCCAGGAAAGTCAGCATTTCAATAGCTCCTGTGCCAAAAGAGATACCTTCCATTCCGCCGATTTCACGAATCAGCCCGTATTTCGACGGGGAATAAACGGTACTTTGCAATCCCATCAGAAACATTCCCG
>JALTEO010000443.1 GCA_027073875.1 Bacteroidales bacterium | reverse complement strand
CATTTCTTTCAAGCAAATAGGAAACCTACTCCGCTCAGACGAGAACGAATACTTGGAATTCAAAGAGGCCAAAGAGCGTTAAAATAAAAAAAAATTGGTCAAAAACAATTAAGTATTACATTTGCAATCAATAATTAATTATTAATCAAAACTAATACAAAATGAAAAAATTTAGATTAGCATTAATGGCATTAGCAGTAATTAGTTTTACAGGACTTTATTCATGTGGCGGTGGTACAACTGACAAAGACGCTCAAAAAGCAGCTGACTCTTTAGTTAACGCTATGAATGATGCTGTAGATCAAGCAGTTGAAGACACTACTCAAACCGTTGCAGATACAACTGAAGCAACTGAAGTTACTGATACTACTGCTGCTCCTGCTGAAGAAGCTACAGAAACTACAGAAGGTACAAAAGAAGAAGCTGAATAATTTTAGTTTTTTTAGTACTGGTACAAAAAAACAAGGCATTGCCTTGTTTTTTTTTTGCCCTAATATTATAAGACTTTTTGCAAAAGTTCCATTATATCAAAATAGAAAAATTCACCACCGTTTCATTTCTACCTTAAAACCGGAAAACTCTAGTAAACGCAAGACCAAATTATCAACAAGTTCATTAATTGTATGAGGATGATTATAAAATGACGGCACAGCAGGAAAAACTTTACCTCCGGCAAGCAATATCTTCCGCATATTTTCAATATGGATTAGATTAAAAGGTGTTTCTCTAACCATTAATACTAACTGCCGATTTTCTTTTAATATCACATCGGCAGCACGAGTCATTAAGTCATTTGATACCCCTGAGGCAATTCTTCCGAGTGTTCCCGTTGAGCAAGGAACAATTAACATAGTATCATAATTCGAAGAACCCGAAGCAAACGGTGCAAAAAAATCTGTTGATTCATACAGCTGAAAGCCATAATCATTTTTAAAATCCTCTTCCAACTCCTGATTCCAGACTATTTTTGCAGTATCAGAAAAGATAACTGCTACATCATCTAATTGATTTGATATCGTGTTTAATTTCTCAAACAAGCTACGGGCATAAATCATTCCGCTGGCTCCGGTTACTCCAATGATAATTTTTCTACCCATTTTATTAGAATTTATGATATAATGCGATAGAAATCAGATTGTTTGTCCATCCACGATTAAACCAATATTTCTGTCCTCCCGGATAATCACGAATAGAAACAAGCGAGTATCCAAAACGATTCATTATCCAAAAGCTGTCAGATATTCGATAACCAACACCTACAAGTGCTTCCACATCATTATTTTTCATTGGCGGGACAGGTTTCATACCACCACCGCCATCGTTATCTTCCATAGCTCTAAATAAATAACCATAAGAGACTCCAAGTTCACCAAGGATTTTTTTTCGGTAAATATATGTAAATGAAATAGGCACTTCCACATAATTAAGATTTAGAGAATAATACAATCCCTGTTTGGTACTCACATACTTACTACCCTTTTGCATCCATTTTATCTCCATCTGCCAATACATTTGGTTATTCGTTTGCAATGTGGTAAAGAATCCTGCCTGAAAACCGATTTTTCCATATCCGCCATACGAATCGCCATCTACTTGTGACGGTACAATACCTGCTAAAATACCCGCAGTAAAACCTTTTTCATTTTGAGATAAAAGTTGAAACGGGGAAAAAATAATGGCAATACTAATTATCCAAAATAGCTTTTTCATCGGCTTGGAATATTTCGTAAGAAGCACTGTCGTAAGCAAAAACCACAACAGAACAATGAGTAGGTATAAAACTTGTATCTAATTTAAAATTATCATAATTCATCGTCACTTTATTATTCATCGTTGTTGTGCCTTGAATCTTCTCTCCCCAAGTTCCATTCAAAGACCCACGCATCACATGGCGATGTACATAATCCGGAATATCTTCAGGGTCTTCCCTGTTATCTTTTTGCCCTCCCACAATACTATCTTCAGTTAAGTAAACACAAAGATATAAGGGTTGCGTAAAATCTTTCAAAAACGATACGGTAACTTGTGTGGATAACTTGTTTGTGGCAGAATTAAAATTGTTCTTAATATTAAAACTCATTGTTTGGTCTTCCTGCAAAAGTTCTGATATGGCACTTCCCCATTGGTCTGACGATAAGATTCTATTACCGGAAAATTCACGACGGTTAACCATACCATTCGGCAAACCGGCATCATCGTTACCAAAAAAATCATTCAATGCATTACCTGCTGTCGTTCTAAAATCAGCTTCATATGGAGCACTTGAAGGAGAAGCAAAGACACCTACATGTAACGAAATTGGAACAATTTGCTCACCATAAACACCAATTAACTGTGCCAAAACATCATGAGCCGCCGGACAATTTACACAAAGATGTCCGGTATAATCTTCAACCAAGACTTTTTTAATAAAAGTTATTTGATTGGTATCAGCCGGATGATTATCTGAGATATAAGGTGGTTTAACTTTATCACATCCGAATAACATTATTAAAGCCAACGAAAATAAAATTGAGAAAGTTTTCATTTGTTTATATTTTTAGTTTGTAAAGTAGTGCTGTCATACTGAACGAAGTCAAGTATCTCATCATTGAAATAGGTTGTTATTATATTTATTTCTTGTTTTCGTTTCATTTGCTTTTTAGTTCATAGTGAGTAGTATAGTTATTAGTTTTAGGTTAAGGTTGTGTAAATCTTATTCATTAGCACATTATTCATTCGTAATTCGTAATTAAAAAGTACTTGTCATCGAGACAGTTAAGCCATACATTGCCGGTACTTCACGACACACACCACCGACACAAAAAATGCCTGCCCGCTGTTTGCCATAACCAATTTGAATACGGCTGGCTTTGTAATTATATCCAAACGACAAATTATAATAATGTATCTGCATATTCTTGTCTTCATTGCCATAATTATATTGGTCAATAACAGCAAAAAACCAATGTGGTGCCATGGTATATTCCAGCATCAACATTGCCCAATTGCCCATATCTTGCTCAGTGAACAATGCCTGTAATTGTGTTTCCAACGCATGTGTATTGGTAAAACGGTAAGTAACATCAGCAACCCCCACATTGGCATAAACATTCTCATGTCCGGATTTTCCGCGTAATAAATCGTAATTATAAAACAAATTTTGATAAATAAAAATTCCACGCAATTTTTTAGAAAATTTCTTATTAATCTCAATATTGAAGTCCTCAAAATAACGGTCATCGGTAAAACTGAATAATTGTGGTTGTTTATAACCCAAAGTTCCCGCTTGCCCAATGGGCGTTGTGTCATTCAAAGCAACTTTCTTAATTGCTTGCACACGCGAGTAGTTAATTGCCAACTTGGTTCCATACTTACCGCCAAGCAACGATTTCTTTTTGAATTTGTAAAACAAATCAGCCATTAAGCCCGTTTCTCCGTTGGGTTGGCTGGCATAAGGGTACATTGCTGTCATAGCGTAAGAATGGTTTTTTGAAATCGCCGGAATATAACCGATACTCAGATTTGTCAGATTAGCTGTTCTGTCGGAACGAAAGCCCATATTGTAAAGGGACTTTGCCTGTAACATCAAACCAAACCCTCTGCGGGTATATGTTCCTTGAAACATCAGAGCTTGCCCGTTTTGATAAATCATTCCGTTTTCTGCCGACGGGTCATTTATCTTATAGGCATATTCGCTTTGGAAATTAAATCCGCCCGACATTAAATTGATTCTTCCGGCATAGGCACCCACATTCTCCGGCAGTTTATAGATTGGATCTTTGTCTGCCTGATATTTACTGACAAAACTTCCCCCAAAAATCACATTCGTTTTATGGTCTGCCCATTTTTTAATTAATTCATTTACATTCACTTCCCCATCGGTACCACGGACAATGCCATCACCTTTATCCCAAAAAAACCGTTGTTTTCCTGCCAGTGCTTTCAGATAAACGCCATTGTAAGGTTTCACTTTTACCAGCACGCCATCAATGGAATTATCCACGCCAAGCGGCTTGTCTTCGTAGGTTCGTAAAACAAACCCCGCCCCAAACTGTTCGTAAAAATTTCCCACGGTCAACGACAAATTATCTTTACTGTATGATGCATACCGGTAAGGAATTCCCAACCCGTTATAGCGTTGATCGTAACCGGCAGGTGAATTCAAATACATCTCGTACCGCATACCTGCCGTAAAATCACCGAGGGTATATATAAAATTGGCATACGACATCATAGCCGTTTTCTCGGGCGGTATTTCTGCTCCTATCAGCGTATCTTTTTGATAATACTGAAAATCCGTTTGAAAATTTCCATGTAATTGTCCCCCGTTCTGTGCAAACAAAAATCCTGCTCCGGAAAAGAACAGGACTATCGTCATTAATTGTTTTAAGTGTTTATTTTTCGCCATTTTTGTATGTGTCAAAACATTTGTCATAAATTTAAAAAATTAAAACCTGATTATTAAACATTTGCTTATTTATCAGGTATTGATTTGTATGGTTAACTTTTTGACCTTTTAACTTTAAAAACTTTATACTTTTTAAACTAAACTCATTCTTTAATTTCTTCGCCGGCAGCTACTTTCTTAATCAATTCAAACAAATGAAATTCATCACCGTCGGAGTATGATGTATGTTGCCAAACCACTTTACCGTTCTTATCCAATAACATAGAATGTGGCACATTAACAATATTCATTGCCCGCTTAAAATTAGAATTAGGATCACGCAAGACAATAAAATCG
>JALTEO010000442.1 GCA_027073875.1 Bacteroidales bacterium | reverse complement strand
TAAAGGCAGGAACAATGATTTTTAATTCCCGGACAGGGAAAAAGGAAAGAATTACCCGGTTATATCAGATGCATGCCAATAAACAAAATCCAATGGATCAAGTTGAAGCAGGAGATATCTGTGCTGCCGTTGGCTTTAAAAATATTATGACAGGTGACACACTGTCAAACGAAAGACAAGCAATTATTTTTGAGTCCATGAAATTTCCGGATCCTGTTATCGGTGTTGCCATTGAACCTACTTCTCAGGCAGATGTTGATAAATTAGGATTGGCTTTGAGTAAGTTAGCTGAAGAAGATCCAACTTTCACAGTACGGACTGATGAGAATACGGGACAAACCATTATAAGTGGCATGGGAGAACTTCATTTGGAGATTATTATTGACCGCTTAAAAAGAGAATTTAAAGTTGATTGTCGCCAAGGAAAACCGCAGGTTGCTTATAGAGAGGCACTTACTAAAAGTGTTAAACATAGAGAGATATTTAAAAAACAAACCGGTGGAAAAGGAAAATTTGCCGATATAATATTTACGATAGAACCGGCTGACGAAGGAGAAAAAGGATTACAGTTTATTAATTCGGTAAAAGGCGGAAATATCCCACGGGAATTTATTCCTGCTATTGAAAAAGGGTTTCAGGAAGCAATGCAGAATGGTCCTGTCTTAGGATTTCCGGTTACCGCAATGAGAGTTGAATTATTAGATGGTTCTTATCATCCTGTGGATTCCGATTCACTTTCATTTGAGATAGCAGCTAAAGTTGGCTTTAAACAAGCTGCCAAAAAAGCAGATCCGGTATTAATGGAGCCGATTATGAAAGTTGAAGCAGTTACTCCTGAAGAATATATGGGCGATATCATTGGTGACTTTAATAGACGAAGAGGAAAAATCTTAGATATGGAAAGCAGGGGAAATGCTAAAGTGATAAAAGTATTGGTTCCTTTGGCAGAACAATTTGGTTATGTTACCGTTTTACGAACATTATCCTCGGGACGGGCATCATCAACAATGGAATTTTCTCATTATGAGATGATTCCTACTGAAAAAGCATTAGAAATTATTCAAGGATAAATTATTTGATATGAGTCAGAAAATAAGAATAAAATTAAAATCTTTCGATCACAATTTAGTGGATAAGTCGGTAGAAAAGATTATTAAAACAGTAAAACCTACCGGTGCCATTGTTAATGGACCTATCCCATTGCCGACAAATAAAAAAATATTTACGGTATTGAGATCTACTTTTGTAAATAAAAAATCAAGAGAACAATTTGAATTAAATTCCCATAAAAGACTACTAGATATTTATAGTTCCAGTGTTAAAACCATTGATGCTTTAACCGAATTGGAATTACCTAGTGGTGTGGAAGTTGAAATAAAATTATAAACGACAAAGAAATGGCCGGATTAATTGGAAAAAAGATAGGAATGACTTCACTGTTTACAGAACAGGGAAAACATGTTCCGTGTACGGTTCTTGAAGTAGGACCTTGTAGAGTTACGCAAGTTAAAACAGAAGAAAAGGATGGTTATAATGCTTATCAAGTGGCTTATGGTGAAGCTAAAGAAAAAAATACACCTAAACCAATGATGGGACATTTTAAAAATGCAAATACAACACCTAAAAAAGTGCTTGCAGAATTTAGAGATTATAAAGACGAATGGAAACTGGGTGACGATATTACTGTTAAAATATTTGACCAAGATAAATTTGTAGATGTTGTAGGTGTATCAAAGGGGAAAGGATTTCAAGGCGTTGTGAAAAGACATGGCTTTCATGGTGTAGGACAAACTACCCACGGTCAGCATAACCGCTTGAGAGCTCCCGGTTCTATCGGTGCATCATCGTATCCGTCTCGTGTATTTAAAGGTATGCGAATGGCAGGACAAACCGGTACCGATACAGTGAAAGTCCTAAATCTTGAAGTTATAAAAATTATTCCCGAAGACAATTTAATGATTGTTAAAGGTAATGTTCCCGGACATAATGGTTCTTATGTAAAAATAATGAAATAATGGAAATTCCTATTTATAAAATATCAGGTGAAGAAACCGGCAAAAAAATTAAATTAGACGATGCCGTTTTCAATATAGAACAACCAAATGATCATGCTATTTATTTGGATGTTAAGCAATATTTAATGCATCAACGCCAAGGTACTCACAAATCTAAAGAGCGAGCAGAGGTGAATTACAGTACCCGTAAAATTAAAAAACAAAAAGGGACGGGAACAGCCAGAGCAGGAAGTATAAAATCCCCGATTTTTGTTGGTGGAGGAAGAGCTTTTGGCCCTACTCCAAAAGTTTACCATATAAAATTGAATAAAAGGGTAAAACAACTGGCAAGAAAATCAGCACTGTCGTATAAAGCAAAAGAAAATAAAATTGTGGTAGTTGAGGATTTCAAATTTGATAATCCTAAAACTAAAGAAGTTGTTAATATGATGGATGCATTGAAGTTGGAAAATAAGGTTGTTTTTGTTATTCATCAACCTGAAACTAATTTCTCATTGTCTGCTAGAAATGTGCCTAGAACAGAAGTAATTCTTGCAAACAATCTGAATACTTATACCATTATGAATGCAAAACAAATAGTTTTGACAGAAAGCAGTATTGCAACTATTGAACAAATCTTAAAATAGAAAAAGATGAGACTTGAAATTCTACATAGACCTGTTGTAACGGAAAAGTTTACAAAACTTGGTGAAGACTTGAATAAATACGCTTTTATTGTGGATAGAAAAGCCAATAAGTTGGAAATAAAAAAAGCAGTAGAAGAAATGTATGATGTGGAAATTGCTGAAGTTAATACAATGCAATATGCCGGAAAGAATAAAAGTAGATTTACCAAAACAGGCGTAATTAAAGGTAGAACAAAAGCTTTTAAAAAAGCAATTGTAACTTTAAAAGAAGGTGAAAAAATTGATTTTTACAGTAATATTTAAGTGAGAAGAAAATGAGCGTAAAAAAATTCAAACCGATAACTCCGGGGCAACGACACAAAGTAATTTCTGCTTTTGAAGAGATAACTACTTCTATCCCTGAAAAATCTTTACTGGCTCCTATGAAGCGGTCAGGTGGTCGTAATCATTCCGGTAAGATGACAATGCGTTATATTGGAGGCGGTCATAAAAAACGGTATCGTATCATTGATTTCAAAAGAGATAAAGATGGTATGCCCGCAGTTGTTAAAACAATAGAATATGATCCTAACCGTTCTGCCCGTATTTCATTAGTAGTTTATAAAGACGGTGAAAAAAGATATATTATAGCACCTCACGGAATTAAAGTAGGACAAGAAATTATTTCAGGTAAAGGAATCTCTCCCGAAATCGGGAATACACTTTTCTTGTCAGATATTCCTTTGGGTACAGTAATTCACAATATTGAAATTAAGCCCGGTAAAGGTGGGCAAATGGCAAGAAGTGCCGGTGCTTATGCTACAATAGTTTCCCGTGAAGGGAAATATGCCAATATTAAAATGGCATCGGGTGAAATTAGAAAGATATTAGTAACTTGTCGTGCTACTGTCGGTTCAGTATCTAATCAAGACCATCGATTAGAGTCGCACGGTAAAGCCGGAAGAAAACGCTGGTTAGGTGTTCGTCCTCGCACTAGAGGTGTTGTAATGAATCCTGTAGATCACCCAATGGGTGGTGGTGAAGGTAAATCATCCGGTGGACATCCTAGAAGCCGTAACGGTATTCCTGCAAAAGGATACAAAACCCGTTCACCTAAGAAATATTCAGATAAATATATTGTTGAAAACAGAAAAAATAAAAGATAATTAAGTTATGGCTAGATCACTAAAAAAAGGACCATTTATTCATTATAAGTTAATGAAACGAGTCTTGGAGCAAAACGAGTCAGGGAAAAAAAGTGTCATTAAAACATGGTCTCGTGCTTCAATGATTTCTCCTGATTTCGTAGGACATACGATTGCTGTTCATAATGGAAATAAATTTATTCCTGTTTATATCACAGAAAATATGGTTGGACATAAATTGGGTGAATTTTCTCCAACAAGAACTTTCCGTGGTCATGCAGGAAGTAGAAAATAATAAATAACTATTAAGAATCATTTACAAAATGGGTGCAAGAAAAAGAAAAAGTGCAGAAGCATTAAAAGAACAACGCAAAGATAAAAGTTTTGCCGTTTTAAATAACTTGCGTATGTCTCCACGAAAAGTCAGATTAGTAGCTGACCAAATCAGAGGCATTGAAGTTAATCAGGCATTGAATATTCTTCGCTATAGTCCAAAATATGCATCAAACCATATTGAGAAATTACTATTCTCAGCTATTGCAAACTGGCAAAATAAAAATGAACAAAAGCAATTAGAAGATAGCGAACTCTTCGTAAAAGAAATCTTTGTTGATCAGGGAAGATCATTAAAAAGAATTCAACCGGCACCACAAGGAAGAGCACACCGGATTCTTAAAAGATCATGCCATGTTACTTTGGTTGTTGATACAATGAATAAAGAAGTAGAAGAAATTGGAGAGGAGATTATTGACACCGTAGTGGAAAATGATGATACAAAAAAAGATAACGATAATAAAAAAACTAATAAGAAATAACAATGGGGCAAAAAGTAAATCCTTTAGCAAATAGAATTGGATACATCAGAGGATGGGATTCCAGTTGGTATGGTGGGAAAAAGAAATATGAGGAATTTATCATTGAAGATGATAAAATTCGTAAATATATCAATGCCCGTTTATCACAAGCAGGTATTTCACGGATGCCAAT
>JALTEO010000441.1 GCA_027073875.1 Bacteroidales bacterium | reverse complement strand
ATATTCGTCTTGAGCTACATATTTATTATTGTTGTTGGGTGTTGTTACTAAGGCATCGTTTCCTTGATCATATTTTGGCAATAATGCTTCGCTGTTTACGCCTTTCAGCCATCCTTGCAATGTATAGACATAATCAATACCTTGTACTTTATTATGACCAATCTCAGATGCCATCTTTTCAAAAGATGGCATCTCTTTCCAATCTCTTCCCAAGGGATAACCTGTGCGGAAAATGGGTAAAAAAAAGCACCCTTTTCAGGATGCTTTTTGGAAAAGTGATAAATAAATTATTTCTATGCTTCTTCAAGCATTGCTTCGTATTCTTTCAGCAATTTTTGTTGGATATCACCCGGAACCGGAGCGTATTCATCAAACTTCATTGTAAAAGTTGCACGACCACCGGTAACGGATTTTAAAGCTGTAGAATAGTTACTTGTTTCTGCCAAAGGAACTTTAGCAATAATCTTTTCAAAACCGTTTTCGCTCGAAGTACCTTGTAAAATGGCACGACGGGTTTGCAGGTCGCTGATTACATCGCCCATACGATCGGTAGGAGCTAAAACTTCCATTAAATAAATTGGTTCCAAGATTTTTGGTCCTGCCTTTTTAAAGGCATCTTTAAAGGCGTTTCGTCCGGCTAATTTAAATGAAATTTCGTTGGAGTCAACAGGGTGCATTTTTCCGTCAAAAACAGCTACGCGGATATCGCGGGCATAAGATCCGGTCAATGGACCTTCTTCCATTTTCTCCATAATACCTTTTAGAATAGCCGGTAAAAATTTTGCATCAATTACACCGCCGACAATACAATTAAGGTAAACCAATTTCCCACCCCATGTTAAAGGAATTTCTTGGGTGTCGCGTACCGTAACTTTTATTTCTTTTCCGTCAATTTTATACATGGATGGTGCCGGCATACCTTCGGAATAAGGTTCAATAATCATATGAACTTCACCAAATTGACCTGAGCCACCTGATTGTTTTTTATGCCGGTAACTCGAATAAGCTGTCTTTGTAATGGTTTCACGGTAAGGAATTTTTGCCGGATAAAGTTCAATTTCAATCTTGAAAATATGGTCCATGTGCCATTTTACAATTGTCTGAATGTGATATTCACCTTGTCCTGACAAAATAATTTGTTTCAGCTCCTTGGAGTATTCAACCAATAAACTCAAATCTTCTTCTTGTAATTCCTGAAGTGCTTCTCCCAATTTTTCTTCTTCACCATCGTTTACAGTTTTAACGGCAATGGTATATTTGGCTTGAGGCATTTCAATTTTAGGATATTCCCAGTCAACGCCAGGGTCATTAACAGTATGATTTGTCTTGGTTGTTTTAACTTTAACTGTGGCACCAATATCGCCGGCAACAAGCTCTGTGATTTTTGTGCGGTTTTTCCCTGCAACTACAAATAATTGAGCAAACCGTTCTTTTGCTCTGTTGCTTGAAACATTAATTAAGTCATGATTTTCTTTTATGGTACCTGAGATAACTTTAAAATAATTAATCTTTCCAATATGTTCTTCGTGACCTGTTTTGAAAATAAATAATGATGCTTTTCCTTTGCTGTCGTATTTAATCTCTTCGCCTTTGGTGTTTTTCTTTGGTGCAACATCAAGAGGTGACGGTGCAACATTAGTTATAAAGTCAAGTAAACGGGATACGCCGACATTTAATTTAGAGGAGGTGCAAAAGACAGGAAACATACCACGGTCAACAATACCTTTTTTTATACCACTTCTGAGTTCATCTTCTGTCAGTGTGTCCTTTTCAAAGTAAATTTCCATTAAAGCTTCATCATTCTCAGCTGCTTTTTCAATTAATTCTTGCTGATATGCTTTGGCTTTGTCCATTTCAGCTTCAGGAATATCTAAAACTTCTACTTTTTTGCCGTCACCGGAAAATTTATACATTTTCATGGTGATGATGTCAATAATAGAATCAAAATTGTTTCCGGGATTCAGCGGATATTGAGCAACAATAACATTACTGCCAAATCGTTGTTTTAATGAGTCAACACTGCTGTTGAAGTTAGCTTTCTCGTGATCCAGTTCGTTAATGGCAAAAATGATAGGTAGGTTGTATTGTTTAGCAAAGCGGCTTTGAATTTCCGTGCCTACTTCCACACCGTTTTGAGCATTGATAACCATTAGTCCTGTTTCAACATTTTGTATTGCCGGTAATACCTGACCGATAAAATCGTCAGCACCGGGGACATCAATAAAATTGATTTTCTTATTGTTGTGTTCTACTGATAAAACAGTTGAGAAAACAGAAGTCTCATTTTCGTGTTCAATTTCTTTAAAGTCCGAAACGGTATTTTTGCTTTCTACAGTTCCGCGTCTGTCAATAATGCCGCCATTAAATAAAATACATTCGGCTAAAGTTGTTTTTCCTGAACTGCTATTCCCTAATAGTGTGACATTTCGTATGTCTTCGGTTTGATATATTTTCATGATTAATTATTGGTTTTTATAAAAGTTTGGCAAAAATAGATATTTTTTTTAAAAATCACTTTTTTAGGGTTAAATATTATTTTTTTTCGATGGATAGGTTTTGATTCTCTTGATACTTATACGAAACCGTCGTCAAAGGAATAATGAAGTATTTTGCCCATCATGTATAAAAACTGTTAGAAAAAAGAGACAAATAACTGAAACAAAGAAAAATTTTTTGCGAAATTGTTTTTTTCTTAAAAAAGATTGTATCTTTGCAACCCAATTTTTGAAAAATTTTTAGGAATGCCAACTATACAACAGCTTGTAAGAAAAGGAAGAACGACAAGAAATTATAAGAGTAAAGCACCTGCTTTGGATGGATGTCCTCAACGGCGAGGTGTTTGCTTGAGAGTTTATACAACAACCCCTAAAAAGCCGAATTCTGCTTTGCGGAAAGTGGCTCGTGTCCGTCTTACCAATGGAAAAGAGGTGAATGCCTATATCCCCGGTGAAGGACATAATTTACAGGAACACTCTATTGTTCTCGTAAGAGGTGGTCGTGTAAAAGATTTACCCGGTGTTCGATACCATGTTATAAGAGGTACATTAGATACAGCAGGTGTTGATGGTCGTACACAAAGAAGATCAAAATACGGAACTAAAAAACCGAAAAAATAATTTAGAGTATGAGAAAAGGTGTAATAAAACCACGAAAAAGGTTTCCGGACCCTAAATTTCACAGCGAAAGAGTAACTCGATTTGTGAATGATATGATGCTTAATGGTAAAAAAACAATTGCTTTTAATATTTTTTATGATGCACTTGATATTGTAGATAAAAGAAAAAAAGATACTGAGAAATCAGCATTAGAAATTTGGGAGGAAGCATTAGAAAATATTACGCCGAAAGTAGAAGTAAAAAGCCGTAGAATTGGCGGTGCAAACTTTCAGGTGCCTGTTGAGATTAGACCGGATCGCAAGATTTCCATTAGCAACAAAGCAATTATTGAATATGCCAGAAAACGAAACGGAAAATCAATGGCTGAAAAGTTAGCTGCAGAGATTTTGGCAGCATACAATAATGAAGGTGGTGCTTTCAAACGGAAAGAAGATATTCATCGTATGGCTGAGGCAAATAAAGCATTTTCACATTTTAGATTTTAGTTAATAGAAAAAGAGAAATGGCTCACGACTTATCACATTTGAGAAATATTGGTATTATGGCACATATTGATGCCGGAAAGACCACAGTAACCGAAAGGATACTGTTTTATACCGGTATTACCCATAAAATCGGTGAAGTGCATGAGGGTGCAGCCACAATGGATTGGATGGTGCAAGAGCAGGAACGGGGTATTACCATTACTTCTGCTGCCACCACTACTTATTGGAAATATAATAATACGGAACATCAGATAAATATTATTGACACACCGGGACATGTTGATTTTACGGTTGAAGTAGAACGGTCGTTACGCGTATTGGATGGTGCCGTTGCTGTATTTTGTGCTGTTGCAGGTGTTGAACCGCAATCGGAAACAGTATGGCGTCAGGCAAATAAATATAATGTTCCACGGATTGCCTTTGTTAATAAAATGGATAGGGTGGGTGCAGACTTCTTTGGTGTTGTTGAACAAATAAGAAACAAACTTGGCTCTAATGCTATTCCTGTTCAAATTCCTATCGGAAATGAAGAATCCTTTCAAGGTGTTGTTGATTTGATTGAGAACAAGGCAATTGTTTGGATTGACGATGATATGATGGGAACAAATTATCAATATGTTGATATTCCCGAAGACCTGATAGAACAAACACATGAGTTACGGGCTCAGTTAATAGAAGCTGTTGCCGAACAAAACGATGTGCTTCTCGAAAAATTCTTTGAAGATGAGGATTCTCTTACCGATGAAGAAATAAAAACTGCTATCAGACAAGCTGTTCTAGAACGGAAGATTGTTCCTGTATTGGCAGGGTCAGCTTTTAAAAATAAAGGTATCCAACGATTGTTAGATGCAATTACTGCATATTTACCGAGTCCTTTGGATATTGGAGAGGTAAAAGGGATGGATTTGTCGGAAACAAAAGAGGTGATTAGAAAACCTTCGCCCGAAGAACCCTTCTCTGCTTTGGCATTCAAGATTGCTACCGACCCATTTGTTGGTCGCTTGGCTTATATGCGTGTATATTCAGGTGTCTTAAAGGCAGGAACAATGATTTTTAATTCCCGGACAGGGAAAAAGGAAAGAATTACCCGGTTATATCAGATGCATGCCAATAAACAAAATCCAATGGATCAAGTTGAAGCAGGAGATATCTGTGCTGC
>JALTEO010000440.1 GCA_027073875.1 Bacteroidales bacterium | reverse complement strand
TTTGTAGAGACAAGGCATGCCTTGTCTCTACGACAGAGTTGTATTTAGGGATGTTAAATCTAAAGAGACAGATGTGGAGGTGATTTTTTAACAAAATGTGTTGCAAAAAAAATAACAATCCTTTTTCTTACACGATATCATGGATTATAAAATAGTTAACTATTCATAATGAAACAAAGTATCAATCTAAAAGAAAATATTGTATTAACGAAATGTGCAAAAGAAAAAAAAGAATTTGACAGAATAACTTCATTTAAAAGTTGGGTAAGGAAAACAAAGAGAGAGGGGGCTAATATTTGTTTCTGAATAGAATTATATAAAAATAAAATAAAAAGGAGAACAAAAGATGGAAAAAACAAATATGGGTTCTTACTTGAACTCATCAAAAGAAAGAACTGATACTATTGTGAGTATTGTGGAAGATTTTTTTGCTGGAAAAGAGAAAGAATACATAAGAGCTCGCTTTGAAAATGAGCTTGGGGGTAAAATTAGTGGTGGTGAATTTGCACTTTCAGAACAACCTATCGAAGATAAAGGCATTTCTGATAAAAAGTTTGAATTGGAAGTAACCGACTTAATAAATATCTTTAAACCTGGTTTGGAAATGGAAAGAATTGACGGTTTACCTGCCGGATATCCACTTGATACATTCATCAAAGAAAATGTTGCAATACAGGAACTGTTAGATGAGTTGAGAGAAGCACAACAATCAATAGATATAAATAATATTGATAAAAAATATTGGCAAAAAGCGTATGGAAAAATTTGGCAAATAAATACACATTATGTGCGTAAAGAAAATCAACTATTCCCCTATTTGGAGAAAAAAACTTTTTAAAACCAACAAAAGTAATGTGGGCAATGCACGATAATATCAGAACAATGATCAAAAATAATAAAGCTCTTTTAGATAAGGAGGATTATCAATAATTATTTATTAATCAATAAAAAATGTTCATAGCTATAGAAGATATGATATTCAAAGAAGAGAAAATTCTTTGGCCAACCAGTTTTGAATTATTGTTTGATGAAGAATGGATAAAAATTAGAAAAGGTAAAGAAGAAGTTGGTTATTGTTTGATTGATACACCAGTGAAATGGGAAGTATAAAATGGATTATAACAAAGATAGACGTTCAGCAAAAGATAAAGCTCTTTTAGCAGATAAACCACGGCAAAGTAATGAAAAGATTGAATTAAATGTTGAATCAATTACTCCCGATCAAATAAATCTTATATTTAAGCGTCTTTCACTTGATTTATCTTATGTTGATGAAAATGACAGAGTTCAGTTTTATAATAGAGGAGAAGAACAAATTTTCCCACGCAGTCCGAGAGTTATAGGGAGATTAGTGAAATATTGTCATCCGCTTAAAAGTGTCAATATTGTTTTGAGAATATTGGAAGAGTTTAAAAACGGCAAAAAAGACAGTGCCGAATTTTGGTTCAAAATGGGTGAGAAATTCCTGTATATTCAATATTTCGCAGTTCGGGATGAAAACAAAAAATATAAAGGTGTTTTGGAAGTAACACAAGGAATATCACATATTAGAGAATTAGAAGGTCAACAAAAATTATTGAATTGGGATTAGAAACAGATAATTAGGAGAGCAATAAAAATGAAAAAATCAATGTTTATTCTTTTATTTATTTTAATGGTATGTATATTGTCGGCACTTGATAAAGGGCTGATGATTATTGCACACGGAGCGCCGATGCCACAATGGAATCGACCTGTTATAGGTATTGAAAAAGAAGTAAAAGAAATATTGAGTGAAAAAGGGGTAAGTGATTTTAAATCGGTTCGAGTTGCTATGATGGAATTCACTAAGCCGACAATTGCCGATGTTGTACACGATATGGAAAAATTAGGAATTGAACGTATTTATGCAATTCCATTGTTCATTGCACCATCCGGTCATTCTGTTTACGATATTCCCACAATTCTGGGATTATACAGCGATAAGCAAATGGTGGATACACTCACCGAAGAAGGTATTGAGATAGTTGATACAAACATTAAAATTACTTTAGGACCAAGTTTGCATTACGGCAATATTCTAAAGACAATAATGTTAGATCGTGTTAAAGAATTATCAAACGATTCTAAAAATGAATCATTGGTTTTACTTGCTCACGGTGACAAGTTGTTTGAACCGGTTTGGCAAAATCTTAGTGAAGAAGTATGCGATTATATTTTAGCAAACACCGGTATTGATTATTATTCTTACGGTTTTGTTGGTGTAGGTCAGGAATTTACTACAGAAGGTGTTTCAGCGATAATGAAAGCAGTTGAAAAAAATGCAAGAACCATTGTAGTGGGAATGTATCTTTCAATGGGAGTGGAGAGAATGGAGAATAATTCCGCTTCATTCTTTATGGGAAAGAAACAAGAGACTAAGGAGCTATTTAAAGATAAAAATATCGTTTTCGCAAAAAAAGGTATTTTGCCGGATAGGAGAATTGCCGAGTGGATTGTTAAGCGTGCTTTGGAATGGCTGAAATAAAAAGGAGAAAAACTTATGAAGTTATTAACAATAATAATATTGGTTCTGATTTTTCAGACTATATTATTTGCAGAATTTGAACTGCCTGAAATTCATACAAATATTGTGATTCAAGCTGAATCGTATTTCGGAAATAACGATGTTGTTCAGGATTCGTCGTGGTCGGGGAATTTTGAAAACACAATTTATACTGTTCCTGTAAACAAATTTGTAGTTAGAAGTGCAACCATAGAAGCCAAAGGAATGTTCAAAGAAAAAATTGAGTACAATATGGAAATAGGTATGGCAACCTGCAAAGGTGGACTTGGAATCAATATTCTCCTAATGGAAGCAGGTCTATTTTATAAACCTTATGAGTTTATGAAAATCGGTTTTATGAAAGGTCATATTATGCGGGGATTTGAAATGCACGATGAATGTGTTGAAGTTCTTACAGCTGAGAAACCTTATTTCCTCGGTGCTTTCAAAAACCAATGTCATCCAACCGGTCTTATCTTTGAAGCAGATTATAATTTCACGGAAACGATGGGATTTGAAACACAAATTGGTATATTAAACGGACCTCAGGAGATGTCTTTTGACACGGAATATGACCGTAATATTGGTCTAATCTTCAGAACTCCTTTGCCGGGATTAGCAATTAGCGGATATTTTAATAAAATTAAACAAGATTTTGGAAATATCAATCCGGTAACAAATGAACCCCTTTACGAAAAAGGTTATAGATATGGTTTCGGAACTAATTTTGATTTCAATAATATTTTCGTTCGAGGAGAATATTTTGCAGGGAAAGGTTTTGGCGGAAGTCTTGTTCCTGATTCACTCAAGTCTGCAAATAATTTAAAAATGAATGCATTTTATATCGAAGGAGCATACACTATAAAAACAAACAGCGAAAAAATACCTTATATCCAACCTTATGTAATGTATCAATCATGGAACAAAGCTTCTAATGTGAGAGCTTTTTATTGGGATAATCCGGCAACTTTCATTGATGATAACATTTTATGTAAAAATTTTGTTTCTAATTATTTTACTACCGGCATTACTTTCGGATTAGATGAAGAACACACAAAACTTAAATTTGATTATGAATTTCCCGTAACAGCTCCCGATAACGAGTTGAAAAAAGCCGGAAGACTTATTGCTAGGCTTCAAACAGGTTTTTAATAAAAAAGGAAAAATGTATTATGAAAAAAAGTGTTATTTTAAGTTTATCAATTCTGAGTATTGTGTTTGTATCTTTAATACACGCAGATACTATTCTTATAACACCTTGTGATGATATGTACACAGATGTGGAACATTCTACATTGCCACCGGAAGAGGGTGAATTGTGGGTTGCAGAGTTTCAACCTGCAGGACATTTTGAACGAATTATGATTAAATTTGATATTGAACAATTTGCCGGACAAACCATTGATAGTGCCAGCTTAAATCTGTATCGTTTTTTGGGTTGTCCACAAGGCGGAACCACTAACACAAACATCTATGCGATTACAGAAGATTGGAACGAAGAAACTTGGAATCCACATATCCACGTTCAATTTGATAATTATGTTTGGGCCACTTATGGTTTCAATGTTAATGGCTGGCACAGTATTGATATTACGCAACTGGTTCAAAGTTGGATTGATAACGGTTTAGAAAATTACGGACTTCTCATTAAAGCTCAAACAGGAAGCAAATTTAGCAAATTCTATTCAAAAGAATATTCAAATTTAAATTTGCATCCTTATCTCGAAGTTAATTACACACCGGCAAGTATTGGTGATGATTTGATTAAGGAAACACTTATCAATCTACAGAATTATCCAAATCCGTTTAATCCAACAACTACAATATCTTATACATTGCCACAAAGCTCAAAAAATGCCGAAATTGAAATCTATAATATAAAAGGGCAAAGGGTTAAAACTTTTTCAATTAACAGATTTTCCGATTCATTAGTTCAACAAATTATTTGGAACGGTAAAGATGATAACAACCAATCAGTAGGAGGTGGCGTTTATCTTTATAAGTTAAATGTGAATGGGAAATCAAAAGCTGTAAAAAAATGTATTTTGTTAAAATGATTTCGTAATATATTCAAACATTGAAACTTGCTCATATTTGCAAGATCCCTATAATGTTTGGGTTAACCTCCTCTCGAATTTATTATTCTAATTATTTTTATGGCTTCGAGAGCGTTAAGAATTGGTATAATTTGCCTTTTCCAACATTAAATTCATTACATAAAGAATTCACAAAAAGTCTCGGTATCTTAGATATTGCTAAGTA
>JALTEO010000439.1 GCA_027073875.1 Bacteroidales bacterium | reverse complement strand
GCCTTTATCCCGGGTAATTCTTTCCCTTCGATATACTCAAGCAATGCCCCTCCTGCCGTGGATACATACGAGATTCTGTTTTGCAAACTAAATTTGTTAATTGCCGCCGTAGAATCACCTCCTCCCACAATAGAATATCCACCTTTGTCGGTAGCTCTGGCAACTGATAATGCTGTTCGTAATGTACCTGTCATAAAATTTTCCATCTCAAATACACCTATTGGTCCGTTCCAGAGTACCGTTTTGGAATTTTCAATAATCCGCATAAAAAGATTAGCAGATTTTATGCCGATATCCATACCAATCCATCCGTCAGGTATTTTATCAATCTCTACATGATTAATTTGGGCATCGTTATCAAATCTGTCGGCAATCAGCGTATCAACAGGTAAAAACACATCTACATTTTTCTTTTTTGCCAGTGCCAGAATCTTTTTGGCAACATCTAAATAATCATCTTCCACAATGGAAGCACCTACTTTCCCGCCCTGAGCTTTAATAAAAGTATAAGCAATACCGCCGGCAATAATCAGATTATCTACCTTGTCTAATAATGCTTCTATAATTTGTATTTTGGTAGAGACTTTTGACCCGCCGAGAATTCCCGTAAATTCAGGTTCGGCATGGTGTAGTGCACGGTTGATATGGTTCATCTCACTTTCTACCAAATACCCGAAATAACGATTGCCTTCAAAATATTTTGGAAGGTAATATACCGAAGAGTGATATCTGTGAACTGTTCCAAAGGCATTCATAATATAAATATCGCCCAGCTCAGCCATTTGTTTTGCAAAAGATTCGTCACCATCGGTTTCTTCGGTATGGAACCGCACATTTTCAAGCAGTAAAACTTCGCCCGGTTTCAGATTTTCTGCCATCTGTTTGGTTTTATCTCCTACACAGTCGTCAGCAAATTTTACAGGTTGATTCAGAGCTTTCGAGAGATAATCTAAAATCAATTTATTAGATAACTCCGGTTTGTATTTTCCTTTCGGTCGCCCAAGATGTGAAATTAAAATTATGGAAGCACCTTCGTTTAGGACTTTTAAAATGGTAGGTAGTGCCGTTACAATTCGAGTGTCGTCGGTAATTTCTCCTTTTTCGTTCATAGGCACATTAAAGTCCACACGCATCAAGACGCGTTTTCCTGTAAAATCCACATCATCAATAGAATAAGATTGTTTTATTGCGGCTATTCCGGGAAGTGTTTTCCCCTCAATATATTCTAACAATGCACCACCTGCTGTTGAGATATAGCTGATTTTCCGAGCCAAATTAAATTTGTTGACAGCAGCAACAGAGTCGCCACCACCGATTAGAGAGAAAGCACCCAAGTCGGTAGCTCTGGCAACTGATAATGCAACCCGCAAGGTACCTGTCGAAAAGTTTTCAAACTCAAAAACGCCAATGGGACCATTCCACAAAATAGTTTCCGATTTCTCAATAACTTCGGCAAATTTATTAGACGAACGAATGCCGATATCCAATCCCATCCATCCGTCAGGTATTTTATCAACCTCAAAATGTTGGATTTGTGCATCATTCGAAAAACTGTCGGCAACAATCGTATCGGTTGGTATAATTAAATTAACATGATATTTTTTTGCCTGTGATATTAATTTTTTGGCTACATCCAGATATTCATCTTCAACCAAAGAATCACCCACTTTTCCGCCCATGGCTTTTACTATGGTATAGACAATGGCTCCGGCAACAATCAGGTTATCAACCTTCGGTAATAAATTTTCGATGATGCCTATTTTGGTAGAAACCTTTGCTCCGCCAATGATTGCCGTAAAAGGGTGTTTTGCATGACGAATTGCCTTGTCGATATGGCTTATTTCGCTATCAACCAAATAACCGAACATTTTGTCGTAAGGGAAAAATTTGGCAATGGTAGCCGTAGAAGCGTGGGCACGATGTGCCGTGCCAAAAGCATTCATCACAAATACATCGCCGAGTTTTGCCAAATTACGGGCAAATTCTTCATCGCCTTGAGTTTCTTCGGGGTGAAACCGGAGATTTTCCAACATTAAAATTTCGCCGGATTTCAAGTCATTTGCCATTTCTTCGGCAGCAGAACCGACACAATCGGGTGCAAATTTTACTTCCTTGCCAATTAATTTTGAAAAATGCGGTATGATATGTTTTACGGATAAATCGTCAACAACTTTTCCTTTCGGTCGCCCGAGGTGAGTCATAACAACCAAGGATCCGCCATCGGTAAGTATTTTCATTAGAGTAGGTAACGCAGAAACAATCCGGGTGTCATCGGTAATCTGTAAATTTTCGTCTAACGGCACATTAAAATCAACCCGTATCAGTACCCGTTTGCCCGAAAAGTTATACTTGTCCATTGAAATCATAAAACGAAATTTTATTGTGTGGCAAATTTACCTGTTAATTTTAAAATCCGGCAGGTCATATAGAAAAATGTCAGATTTTTTAAGATGTATGAAAAATACATTATATCCAAGGCATTTCTTTTGGACAATTTTATAGAAAAACGAAAAAAAATCTTTGCCACAAAAAGAAAACATTGTATTTTCGCACCGCTATTTGACAGAATGCCCGGGTGGCGGAATTGGTAGACGCGCTGGTCTCAAACACCAGTGAGCTTTTGTTCATGTCGGTTCGAGCCCGACCCCGGGTACTTCTTTTTTTAAGAAACCCCACAAATGAAAATGTCCGAAGCAGATGCAGAAAAAAACAAGAAATTAGACCTTCGCTATTTGAAAATGGCAAAAGTATGGGCTGAAAATTCTTACTGTATCCGCAAAAAAGTAGGTGCATTATTGGTAAAAGATAAAATGATTATTTCCGACGGATATAACGGAACTCCGGAAGGATTTGAAAATATCTGCGAGGATGATAATAACACCACAAAACCCTATGTGTTGCATGCCGAAGCTAATGCCATAACTAAGGTGGCAAAATCAAATAACAGTGCTCAGGGCAGTACGCTTTATGTTACAACTTCACCATGTATTGAATGCTCAAAATTGATAATCCAATCGGGAATTCAACGGGTTGTTTTTTGCGAAAAATACCGTGATACTTCCGGTTTGGAATTACTGGAACGGGCTAACATAACATTAACCCATATTCCTGATGAATAGGAGACGAAATTAATTTGATGAAAAAAAACACAACATTCTTTATTATTCAGCCGATAATTTTTGCCATTCTGTTTATTGGCGGCATTTATTTTGGAAAATATTTACCGTCAAATAAACAACAACCGGTAACAAAAATTAATTCGTATTCTCCTACAAATTCTTACGCCTACAAACTCAACGAAATCATTGATTACATTGCCAGAGAATATGTAGATTCTGTCAACTTAAACGATTTGACCGAGAAAACAATCAACACCATGCTGATGAATTTGGACCCGCATTCGGTTTATATTCCGCCGGCAGAATCAAAAAACGAAATGGACGAACTTGCCGGACAATTTGAGGGCATTGGTGTACAATTCAGCATACAGAAAGATACCATTGTTGTTGTGGCAGTTATTTCGGGTGGTCCGTCGGAGAAAGTAGGACTTCGTCCGGGCGACCGCATTGTAATGGTTGACGATACACTGGTGGCAGGAGTTAAGATTACCAATTTTGAGGTAATGAAAAAACTGAAAGGTCCGCGGGGAACCAAAGTAAAAGTTTCGATTAAACGCAGTCATATAAAAAAATTGATGGATTTTACCATTACCCGCGATGTGATTCCTTTTAACAGTATTGATGCGGCATTTCCGCTGGATAATAAAACCGGTTATGTAAAGATTAGCCGTTTTGCCCAAACTACCCACGATGAATTCGTGAAAGCGGTAGAAAAACTTCACAAAAAAAATATCCATAATTTAATTATTGACCTCCGCGGTAATGGTGGCGGATTTTTAGATGCGGCAACCAGTATGGCAGACGAATTTTTGCCCGAAGGAAAACTAATTGTCTTTACAAAAGGACGGGTTGTTCCGCGACGAAACATTTATGCTACGGCAAAAGGACATTGTTTGAACGACAAAGTGGTAATACTTATTGACGAATGGTCGGCTTCGGCGAGTGAGATTCTCTCGGGTGCTATTCAGGACAATGATCGCGGATTAATTGTCGGACGCCGCTCGTTTGGAAAAGGACTGGTGCAAGAACCGGTTGTTTTTTCCGATAAATCGTCACTGCGTCTTACGGTAGCTCGTTATTATACACCTACAGGCAGATGTATCCAACGCTCCTATAACGATGGCGTAAATAACTATTACAATGAAATTTACCAACGATTCACCAACGGTCAATTAATTGATCAGGACAGTATCCATTTCCCCGACAGTTTAAAATACAAAACCCCGAAAGGAAAAATTGTTTATGGCGGCGGCGGTATTATGCCGGATGTCTTTGTCCCGATAGACACATCAAAATATGATGCTTTTTATTATCAGGTGATGAATAAAAGTCTGTATTACAGTTTTGCATTTAACTATGCCGATGAACACCGTGCACAAATGAATCAATTTAAGGATTATAAGCAACTTTTATCGTTCCTGAAAAAACAACCGCTTTGGAACGAATTTATAGATTTTACAGCTAAAAAAGACAGTATTGAATGCAAGACGGATTGTCGCTCTAAACCATTAATATTGAATTATATATATGCATTTATCATTCGCAATATTGTTGGTGAAAACGGATTCTACGCTGTTTTCTTACAAAACGATAAAACGCAAAAAAAGGCACAAAAATTGATTGAATCGGAATAATTATATTATTTTCGTAACAAATTAAAAATTGATATCATGA
>JALTEO010000438.1 GCA_027073875.1 Bacteroidales bacterium | reverse complement strand
TGATTTAGGTGTGTCTTTCTTTCTAGTTTTTGGCTTTTTTTTAACTACTTTTTTAGATTTCTTTGTCCTTTTTTTCTTTTTCATTAAATTCACCTTTTCTTTCTCCTTCTTTTTGAAGTTCTTCTGCCCTTTTTCTCAAGTTTTTTGTATTCTCTATACATTATTCCTGCTATTGTAATCCCTGTTGCAATCAACAGCACTACCACCCAAAACATCTGTGGAAATCTCTGGCAGTCAGCTGGGCAGTTAAATATATTTTCTCCAGGTTCGCATATATTATTACCACAAACAGTCTTAACATTTACCATGAATTCATTTGAATTAAAACCTTGAGGATATGTCCACACAAACATCAATCTATTTTTTCCAACGCTTTTAGGCAAAACTTTGGCAGTTAATGTAACATTTTGATTGATATTATTAAATTTCCATCTAAATGCAGAAACATCCTCTCCTAAGTATTGGGTATTCCTATGTTCGGCAAAAATATTTCCTACATTAGATGTCCAATTTGTAATTTCCCAACTGGTTGGTAAAAGAGCTACTACATCAAATGCAGTTTCATTGCCGGGAGATATAACAATATTGACATAAAACACATTTGAGTAATCTACCACAGAAGGTGTCTTAATAGAGACATCAAAACCATAAACAAATGGCAAAGCAACTAACAAAACTAATAGTGGAATTGCAAACTTTAACATTTTTTTCATCATTTTTAAAACACCTCTGTTATTTATTAACATTACGTGTAATATTTGTCTATTACATTGATAACATCTGTAAAGCTTATTTCACCTGAGTAATATTTTTGAATATTACCAAAGACAACCCAAAAGTCGACGCCTTGCTCCCCGGAAGCTGCAAATGTATACAATTTATCTGTTGTCGCAGTGAAATAATAATATGTTGAATCATCATAAGTTAATTTTGTATTTAATCCTTTCCACCCATTATTATAATAATAAATTTTAACAGTTGATGGTGCAATACCATTTTTATCCACCCAACTTTTATTGACTCTTAACATAAGAGTCACATTGTCCAAATAAGAGCTATTGATATTCGCCAAATCAACCCCAAAATATTTGTAAGGTATATTCGAAACAGATGTCGTTGAATTAATTTCGCTTATATCTATTTTGGCTTGATACACATTTCTGTTTGGTGTTATACTTACAATTCTTAAGTCATTGCAGAATTTATCCTCTGTCTTTTCAGTTTCAAATGGATATAATCTGTGGAAATAGTAATATGCAATTCCATTTGAACATATTAATGGAGGTTCTATTGATATATGGGATACACTTAAAGGTCCCTCTTCTGTTTTCTTTAATCCGACTAGTGTGAATATTGAAAATGTATTAATTTTTGAATAAACATAGTTTGCTGCAGTATTAACATCATTTACCACTGCTGCTTTCTCTGGCGGCTGCCAAGTTCCATTAAACCTCCACAACCTTATTGTTGATTCATCCAAGTTGTATTGTTTAACCTCCGTATCACTGTATGAAATATTCAAATCCACCCATGAATCGGAAGAAAGGTTTGTTATCCGAATGTACTTATGCAAGTCTACATAACCATCATCAACCTGTTCAGCAGGTAGCGAAGAGTTTATTAACACATCAAAGAATTTAAATGAAATTATGGTCCCATTTATTGATTCATTTTCCATAATGTTGCCATAGGATTGGTCAGCATAAATATCCCAATTATTATTTGTGTATACTTCATTTGAAAAATTAGAGCTATTTAACCCATGTAGATAAACTCCTGCAACATTCATAACATACGTATTACCTTCTATATGATTATTGTGGGATAAGATAAATTGAATACCAATAGTGTTATTCTCCAAATAGTTATAAGAAATATTGTCATCCGATGAGCCCACATAAATCCCACATGAACTATTTTTGATACTATTATGAATCACTTCCCCTAAAAAATCATCTACAACTATAGCTTTGTCATTAACGTTCAACAATGTGTTATTACTCACTTCCCCAAGTGTATTTGCAAGAAGATATATCCCACCTGGCATATTTTGCATGCTATTTGTTAGTATCTTAACTTTTGATGAATCTACATGGATACCTATCCCATCAGAATTAAAAATGAAATTGTTATTAATAGTGGTGTTTAAGGAATGCGAAATGTAAATTCCCTGATTTACATTGCCTTCAAGCGAATTGTTAATTATACTTAAATTAATGGTATGATCTAAAGACACACCCACAGTATTGAATGATGCATTAATATTTGATATACTAACATTGTCTGAATACTGTACAAGGATACCTTGGATACTGTTTGAAACATTACAACCTTCAACGAGATCATCTGATGAGGCGTTCAGAAATATGTCTGTTGAATATCCTTTTATACCCACATTCTTGATGGTTATCCCATCATTCTCTGAAAATACACCATAACCCAATTTTCCACCTGTTCTAGATATAACATGTCCCCCTCCATAAAAGGTTATGTTGTCTGCCTGGATATCAATACATACATCTCTCCCAGATTGAGTCCCCGAAATATTTTGTGTCAACTGATACACTTTATTTGGTATAGTTAAATTCATACATTCCATCACCTTTATTGAAATTCCTAAAGAAGTAGCTTCAAATGTTGACGACGTAGTTGGTGATGATGACGAAGATTTAAGTGGTGTGGTAATTGCAGTTTTTTGCAAAACAGGCACCTTAGCAATGGTGTCTTCGGAGATTAACATGCCATCCAAAATTGTAGTAACACTAATTAGGGCTACAGCAACAATAACAATAGTTATAATAAATTTCCAATCCATATAATATCTCATACACATTCCACTTTTATATTCTTACTCCTCTTAAAACCCATGGGTAATTATTATAAATAACATCCGAAACTGATTCAGGAGTCACCAATCCTTCTTCGGTTATATATGCATTTATCAGATTTCTTGGGGTTATGTCAAAAGCAGGATTTAAAATTTTTAATTTTTTGGGTGGATTTTTCCAGATTTCTTTTGGATTTCTCATTTCAATTTCCTCAATTTTTCCAAAAATTGTTTCTGGGTCAAACTTTGCCAGAACAGTTGCAGAAAAAAATGGAATGTTAACTCTTTTGCTTGCCAAAGCAAGATATAAAGTGCCAATCTTATTGATAAGCGAGCTTTCAGAGGTTATAACATCTGCCCCTACAATTGCCATATCTGCTTTTTTGATATATGTAGAAGTTGCAGAATCAACAATCATTGTTGTTGGTATCCCTATCTTAGTCAACTCCTTTGCGGTTATATGCCCTTGATAAAGTGGTCTTGACTCAGTGTGGATTACATTAAATCTCTTTCCGCTTCTCCAAGCTTCTTTGAGTATCCCCATAACAGTTGAAGAATGGCAATGTGTAAAAATTGTAGAGTCCTTTTTAATCATACGCGCTCCAACTTTTGCTATTTTTTGTTTTGCTTCTTTTATATTAAAAAGAAATTCAGAGGCAGTAATGTCAATAAGCTTTGGAATTTCTTGTATAGATACCTCACTTCTGCGTAAATTGTGCACAATAAATCTCAATATGTTTCTCATAAGCGGTTCTGTCGGCCTTGTTTCAATCAATGTTTGTTTGTATTTTTCAAGCTTAATTAAGAAATCTCTTTTTGACTTTGCATTTATTCTCTGTGATTTCCACTTAAGGGCTTTTACAGCATACTTAGCAACATTTGTTGCTCCCTGTATTTTAATTGTTTTTATATCCCTAACTACTTTTGCAAAAAAATCCATAAAAATAAGAAAACGCCCGAAGTTTTTAAATATACTTACTATAAGTCATTTACATCTACAAATCGGGTAACATCAGTTATTTGCACGTCGCCGAGCCCTCCTATCTTTTTGACTTCTGCCTCGACAGGTTCAGTTCCGCCCTCTTTTTCTTCCATTATAAAAGAGAATATCATAGCATTTATGCCAAAAGCAATTGGCTGCGTTGATTTTTTGTACATTCTTCCAAACTTTTTAATCACTTCTTCAACTTTTGCACTTAATTCATCCAGATTCCTCTCAGGAGAATCAGGTAAAACTTTCATTGTTACAACAACATTTGCCATTTTATCACCATTTTTAATCAAGCTTTCTTCCGTAAACGCTTCTTTTTAAGAAGGGTTTTGCTACAACAACATTTGCCATTATATCACCATTCTTTTTGCCATTTTCTCTCTACCTGCCTACGGCCCAACAAACCCACATTCATCACATTTGTAAGGCACGGACTCCTTTCTGCACTTTCCACACCTAACTATAAGTTTTCCGCAACTTGGGCATGGAAACTTCGTGGAGTTTTCAACCGTTGAAATATCTGTTTTGCAGGAATTACAAATTAACTTTACCATAGCAGATTCTAAATCCACAAACTTTTTATAACTTACGAAGGGTTTTTATTATTCCTCAACTAATATTCTTCTCCTCTCAAATGGCAATCCCCATTCAAAAAATAAATCGCGTACTTCATCTTCTTTATTAACTTGTATAAGCAAAACCCCTTTTCCAAGCGACTTACCATTTAATTCTTTTAACAATCCTCCTTTACTACCTCTCCCAAACAATACATGTGAAAATCTCACTTTATCTGTTGGTTTGAGCTTAGCTAAGTTATACCAAAATAACACATATGGTTTAAATCCAAGTTTTTCAGATATCCTTTTACCATCCAACAAACTTATACCTTCATGTATGATAGTTTTCCATAATGTCTCTCTAAATAATGTTTTTAATTTTAATGAAGATACATGAACAGGAAGTTTAAATTTACTTGAAATCTGTCTCTTTAATTTATCTGTTCTTATAGTATCT
>JALTEO010000437.1 GCA_027073875.1 Bacteroidales bacterium | reverse complement strand
CTTCTATCCGTATGAGTTCTCAGAGATACCATCTTTTGAAAAGATGGCATCTCTGATTAGAATTTTATTTATTTTTGTCGCTCAATTTCCCGTATGAGTAAACAGAAAGAAACCAAGAAATTTTACATAGAGACTTACGGCTGTCAAATGAATGTTGCCGACAGTGAAGTTATTGCTACTGTTCTGACAGAAAATGATTTTGTCCAAACCAAAGACATTGAATCTGCCGATATTATTTTGATAAATACTTGTGCCATTCGTGAGCATGCGGAGCAGAGGGTGTATGGACGATTAGATTATTTTAATTCACTAAAAAAGAAAAATACCAAATTAAAAATTGGAATTGTCGGTTGTATGGCGGAACGATTGAAAGACGAATTGCTTGAAAAAAAACCATTCATTGATTTGATTGCCGGACCTGATGCTTACCGTCATCTGCCTGAAATGTTTGAAACAACGGAATCGGGACAAAAAGCTGTAAATGTGCTATTGAGCAAAGAAGAAACTTACGAAGATATCTTACCTACCCGGTATGATTCCAACGGAATTTCCGCTTTTATCTCTATCACCCGCGGATGCGATAATATGTGTACTTATTGTGTGGTACCGTTTACCCGCGGACGGGAACGAAGCCGATTGCCCGAAGATATTTTAAAGGAAATTGATGCTGTAAAAAATGATGGATTTAAAGAAGTTACCATCATCGGACAAAATGTGGATAAATATCTCTATGAGGATAAAAACAGAAAAGTAAATTTCCCTGCACTATTGGAAATGGTTGCAACTCGCATCCCTGAAATGCGGGTGCGGTTTTCTACTTCATACCCACAGGATTTTAACGAAGAAGTTGTGCTGACAATGACAAAATATCCGAATATCTGTCGCTATATTCATTTGCCGGTGCAGTCGGGAAGCAATAAAATCCTTAATTTGATGAAGCGGGGTTATACCCGTGAATGGTATTTAGACCGCATCGCTATGATTCGTAAACATTTGCCGGATTGTGCCATATCTACCGATATCATTTCGGGTTTTTGCGATGAGACCGAAGCCGACCACCAAGATACACTTGCCCTGATGAAAGAAGTGCAATTTGATTTTGCCTATATGTTTAAATATTCCGAACGCCCGGGAACTTTTGCGGCAAAACGCTTACAAGATAATGTCCCTGAAACAGAGAAAAAACGCCGGCTGAACGAAATTATCAATTTGCAAAGTCGCCTCTCGCTGAATAGCAATGAGAAGGATATTGGAAAAACTTTTGAGGTGTTGGTTGAAGGTGTTTCCAAAAAATCGCCTGACAATTATTTTGGCAGAAACTCACAAAATAAGGTAATTGTTTTCCCGAAAGCAGAAACAAAAATCGGTGAATTGGCACAAGTGAAAGTAACACATGTTTCTTCTGCTACACTGATAGGGAAGGTTGTTTCTCCTGAAAATTCATAGAATTTTATTCTGCTCTTTCGGATTTGTAATCCGAAAGCAATCAATCAGCATTACTATTGGCATATTCCCGACATTTCTCCCAGTCCGGTGTATAAAATTGCTTGACTTTTTCCAGCTCTTCGGGTGAAATCAACGGCTTTTCTTTGTGCTGTGAATTTTCGGGAAGGATACGAAGCAAAAAAAGAACTGTGTAACGGACTGCACCCATGTAGAGTTTCCACAAAAAATGTAAAAATCCATTTTGGGTAATGCGTCGTTTTTGCAAGTTGATTCGTTTACCCAACCGTATCATTCCTTTCAGTTGTTTCTCGGAATATGATGAGTGTTTTCTGTTTAAATTTAGTGATTTTATATCAACCGATACTTTCAAACGGTTTGCCAGATTTTCTATAAATGTTTCCGGATTCTGCCGCATATCCTCGTAAAAAAGCACAATGGGCTTTTTGGCAAAACTCTGTTCAAGTAGCTGTATTTGAGAAAAATAATCAAGGTCTTTTTGTTTAAAATAGCCGTTGTCGTTTTCCAAATCAAAAAAGTCGGTGAATTTACCTGTAAAACCGTTTTTTACAAAGCGACGGTATTGCGAAGCAATGTAACTATCGTGGCGGCGAAAAACAATAATCGCTGTTGTATCGGTGAAATCCGCCGCAAACCATTTGACTTCCCTTTCCATTTGTTGGTCGAACTCGCGTGAAAGCAAGTATCTGTCATAATTGGTATTTCTGATAATTTCCTTTGACTTTTTATACCGCGTGCGTTGAATATAGTAGATATTTTTAAATTTCGGAAATACGCGATATTGCAAGTAGGTGGTGCCTGTCTTGCCGGTGCCGACATGGAAGAATATTTCTTTTTGTTTCTCGTTCATTTTTTAGTGGGGCTAAAATACTGTTTTTTTTCAAAATTTCAGCATTTCGTTATAGAGGCGATGCACAGGTAATCCCATTACATTGTAGTAAGAACCGGAAATTTTTTCTACTGCCACAGCACCTATCCATTCTTGTATGCCATAAGCACCCGCCTTATCAAGTGGTTGAAATTTAGCAACATAATAGTTAATCTCATTATTGTTCAATTCTTTGAATGTTACTTCGGTTATTTCTTGAAAAACAACTGTCTTATCAGGCGACAACAATGCTACTCCGGTAATTACCTGATGTTTTTTTCCGGACAGTAATTGCAGAAACTGTTTTGCTTCTTGTTCGTCTTGCGGTTTACCAAGTAATTTTTCGTTTACTACCACAATGGTATCTGCCGTAATAATTATTTCATTTTCAGTCAAAGGAAAAGCATCTCGATAACTTTCTGCTTTTTTACGGGCTAATTCACCGGCTAATTTTGGGAGAGGTATTCCGGTAATTTTTTCATCTACGGAGAAATCGACCTGTGTAAACGGAAGACCCAAAACCATTAGTAATTCCTTTCGCCGCGGGGAACGGGAAACCAATTTAATATCTTTTTTTCCAATTTTTTCAGAAAGCGGATTGGTCATTTTGAGACTTATAGTTTGAGGTTAGGAGTTAATTTGTACGCATATCACCATTGCATATAGTAATCCTGTCATCATCAACACTCTTAATCCTGTTTGCACAAAATGAAAATCTTTTTTTTCAGCTGACACCCATAGCTTGTATCCGAGGAATAATAAAGGAATGGTCAAAAATAAACCGAAATATACCAATGTCATTAAGTTTTTAAGATAAACCCAATACACAAATCCAAATCCGGCAATCATTATTACCGACATTATCAGTGCTAAAATCTTTGCAGTTTTTTCTCCTGCAGCAACAGGAAAAGTCTTTTTCCCTGCAACCCTGTCACCGGGAATATCTTCTATGTCTTTCACAATTTCGCGAATGAAATTTATCCAGAAAGCAAAAATACCGAATCCCAACACAAAATAGATAACCGGCAAATAGTTAATATCTCCTGCCGCCAATTCCGTTTTGAAATTTTGAGAGAACAGAATCATCTCAAATGTAATAACTAAAAGCGGAACCAAAGCAACAAGGATAGAAATAATAAGATTCCCTAAAAGCGGTATGGCTTTATAACTGCTTGAATAGAACCACAACAGTCCGGAAGTAAAAATAAAGATAAACGAATAGTTCCAGTCGCCAATATCCATTGCCAACCATAAACCGAAAAGTATGCCGATACCATTCAAAATAAAATTGAAATAAATTGCCCAGTTTAACGAAAAGACATTACCGATAATCATTTTCTCGGGACGATTTACTTTATCGGATTTCATATCGTAATAATCGTTAATAATATATCCGGCAGCAGCAATAAATAAGGTTGCCAGCATCAAAAAGACAAAATCTTTTCGCGATAATTGTAAACTCAAATCGCTAAACGACATAAACGGCTTGATAACACAATATCGTATCAATACCATTGTCAAAGCCATTACTGCGAGATTGGTAATTCGTATCAGTTTGAAAAATGCAATAATTTTCTTCATACAGTTAAGGAATTTATTTACCAAATATGGTCATCTTCTTTAAGCCAATCATTACGGGAACGAAGCACTTGTTCCACCACATCGCGCACACAGCCGTGCCCACCGTTTTTGTCTGAAATGTATTTGGCAATCACTTTAATGTCCTCAGCGGCATCTGCCGGACAAACAGGAACGCCGACATATTTCATGGGCAAGAGGTCGGGAATATCATCGCCCATATACAATACATCTTCGGGCAATAACTGATGTCTATCCATAAATTCCTTCAGAACAGCGAGTTTATCATCGGCAGAGAGATAAATATCTTTTACACCAAGGTTCTCAAACCGTTTTTTCACACCTTCGTAATTGCCTCCGGTGATAATAGCTACGGGATAGCCCTTTTTGCGTAGCAACTGCACCACAAAACCATCTTTAATATTTGCCGATCGCAGTAATTGTCCATCGGGATTGATGTAAGTAACCGTAGTGGAAAATACGCCATCTACATCAAAGGCAAATGCTTTTATCTGTGGCAATATCTCTTTAAAATTTTTCATCTGTTTTTATTTTCATTTTTCCTTATCACCCCTCTGTATCTCCTCCAGACTTACTTACTCTTTCGTCATTCCGAACTTGTTTCAGAATCTTTTCTTTAGATGCTGAAACAAGTTCAGCATGACATATTCCTCCTTTATTCCTAATGTCCAGAGTTAATTCCAAAAGACAATATGGATCGTAAATATTATTAAAAGCTAAAATAATCATTCCCTTGTGTGTTTTTAAAATTAATCATGGATGTTTCATCTGTTTATTTCTAGCTTTTAAATTCATAAAGTTTTTATTTCTTTATTCCTAATTAACTATTTGTAATTATCGTATTAGCACATTATTCATTCGTAATTCGTAATTCGTAATTCGTTATTGATAATTTATTATCG
>JALTEO010000436.1 GCA_027073875.1 Bacteroidales bacterium | reverse complement strand
TCAAAACTGTTATTAACAATTTTTATTGCAAAAAATGTCCAAATCTAATATCGAATATTTAGAAAAGACTTATATAGAATGTAGCTTGTGTCCTCGCAACTGTCATGCCGACAGAATTGAAAACAAAACGAACTTTTGCCGGATTGATAATCAATTTCACATTGCTTCAATTACGATTCACACAGGAGAAGAACCTGTTTTGTCGGGGGAAAAAGGTGTATGTAATGTGTTCTTTACTCATTGTAACCTGCAATGTATTTACTGTCAAAATTTTCAGATTAGTAAGAATAGAATCTCCGATAATACCCATACCTTATCATTAGATAATGTTGTAAAAAAAATTACTGATATTTTAGATACCGGCATCACGCATTTAGGATTTGTTTCGCCATCGCACCAGATTGTTCAGATGGTTCAAATTATTGAAGCATTGCACAGTAAGAATTATTTTCCTACCATTATTTATAATACCAATGCTTATGATAAAGTTTCAACGCTAAAAATGATTGAACCATTAGTAGATATTTATTTGCCCGATTTTAAATATGCTGATAATGATTTGGCAGAAAAATATTCACAAGCACCACAGTATAAACAAATTGCACTAAATGCCATAGGAGAAATGATACGACAAAAAGGGAAATCACTTGCCATTGACGAAAACGGACTTGCCACACAGGGCGTAATTATTCGTCATTTGATTTTACCAAACCATATAGACAATTCTTTGGCAGTGCTTGAGAAAATTCAAGACAATTTTGGAAATAAAATCTCATTATCGGTAATGTCGCAATATTTCCCGCCGGAACCGGTTAGCAATCATCCACAGTTAGGGAGAAGAATAACAGAAACCGAATATCAACAGGTATTATCAAAAATTGATGAACTCGGTTTTGAAAACGGTTTTATTCAGGAACCGGAAAGTGCCGAGAATTATCAACCCGACTTTGAGAAAGAAAATCCGTTTGAGTAACTTGTCTCTAACTTACCCACCTTTGAGTCATTTCTAACTTGCCTACCCTCTCAGTCCTTCCATCATTCCGAACTGCATGCCCTCGAAACTTGATTTCGGGGTTTCGGAATCTCAACTCATGAGACCCTGAAACCCCGAAACAAAGTTTCGAGGACAAGCAAGTTCAGGGTGACGACCTTTTTAAGTCATGTGCTCCGTAGTATGAGATACCCGCTTCCGCGGGTATGTTTCGTTTTTTTCACATTCCCACGCAAGTGGGAATCTCCGTCAATGAAAAACCGCACAAAAAAAATAACTACTTCATTCCCAATTCAATTGGGAATCTCAACCCAAGTGCTACACAGGACAAGATACCCGCCTACGCGGGTATGTATTAGGGGGCGGATATGTATTAAGGGGCAGGTATGTGTCGTTTTTTATTCAGACTACCCTACTTGCCTGCCTTATCAGCTCTCCCGTCATTCCGAACTTGGTTCGGAATCTTTTTAGATACTGTCCAAGGGACTCCTTTGGGTGAAACCCCGAAACAAAGTTTCGAGGGTAGGCAAGTTCATGACGCTTTTATTTTAAAAGGGAATTATTAGAACTTTCCCTAAATCAATCTTCGGGATTCAAGATTTGTTATTATTTTGTAATTATCCACTTACATTCAAAATTAGAACAATAAAAAAGTGAAATTGTTACTTGCGATTAACGATTTTTTATTATTTTTGTTCTCTATAGAACACAAAATAGATATTTATGGAAAATTTAATAAAAAGACATATTGATTTAATAAATCAAACATCGCTTGATTTTCAACGCAGTATTGCAGGGCAACTTCCTTGGGATGAACGCTTGATAGGCATAAAAGGGTCGCGTGGAGTTGGTAAGACCACACTATTATTACAATACATCAAACAAAGATATGGCTTATCATCGGGAGCAATGTATATATCACTGGACAACATCTATTTTTTTGAAAACAAATTAAGTGATTTCGTAGAAGATTTTGTTGCAAGAGGCGGTGAACAGTTATTTGTAGATGAGGTTCATAAATATAACAATTGGGCTGTTGAGCTGAAAAATATTTACGATCAATACCCGAAACTAAAGATTGTATTTACCGGTTCATCATTACTTGAGATATTGAATTCGAGAGTAGATTTAAGCCGCAGAGCTTTGGTTTACAATATGCAAGGGCTGTCGTTTCGTGAATTTCTTAATTTTTATTATAAAACGGATTTTCCCGTGATAGATTTCAAGGAATTATTAGAAAACCATATAGAGATAGCTCTTAGCATAGGGAAAAAAATAAAACCTTTAAGATATTTTGATGAATATCTTAAGGTGGGTTATTTTCCGTTTTACGACAATAATGAAGTGTTGTATTACAAGCGATTACAAGAAATAATAAATATGATACTGGAAATTGAATTGCCATTATTAAGAAATTCGGATATATCTATTGTCGGTAAAATAAAACAAATGCTATATCTCATCAGTCAGTCCGTTCCGTTTAAACCGAATATTTCGGTATTGGCAGAAAAAATAAAAACTTCCCGTAAAACAATATTGGCGTATATCAACCATTTGAATGATGCCAATGTGCTTAATATTATCAGAAAAGACAATTCAGGTGTAAGTTTGCTTCAAAAGCCGGAAAAAATTTATTTGGAAAATACCAATTATATGTTTGCACTTATGCCGGAGAATACAAATAAAGGAAGTATTCGTGAAACATTTTTTATGAATCAGTTAAGTTATAACCATTCGTTAAGTTATTCCGATAAAGCAGATTTTGTTGTTGACAATAAATACATATTTGAAATAGGTGGTAAAAATAAGACTAAAAAACAAATTGCAGGATTGAAAGATGGGTTTATTGCTGCCGACAATATTGAATTTGGCTACGAAAATAAAATCCCGCTTTGGCTTTTTGGGTTTTTGTACTAGCCACCGAAAAAATACAATGACACCGAACCGCTAACAAATTGCTTAATTTCCTTTGCAAAAACCTGTTTTGCAGTTCGAGCATTAACAAAACCAACCATCAAGTTATTTCATCAACTTGATAGCGGTTTAGTATGACATTCCGAACTTGCCTACCCTCTCAGTCCTTCCGTCATTCCGAACTTGGTTCGGAATCTCAACCCATGAGACCCTGAAACTCCGAAACAAAGTTTCGAGGACAAGCAAGTTCAGGGTGACGACCTTTTTAAGTCATGTGCTTCATGGGACGAGATACCTGCTTCCGCGGGTATGTGTCGTTTTTTTCACATTCCCACGCAAGTGGGAATCTCCGTCAATGAAAAACCGCACAAAAAAAAATAACTACTTCATTCCCAATTCAATTGGGAATCTCAACCCAAGTGCTACACAGGACGAGATACCCGCCTACGCGGGTATGTATTAGGGGGCGGGTATGTATTAAGGGGCAGGTATGTGTCGTTTTTTTATTCGGACTACCCTACTTGCCTGCCTTATCAGTCCTTCCGTCATTCCGAACTTGGTTCGGAATCTTTTTAGATACTGTCCAAGGGACTCCTTTGGGAGAAACCCCGAAACAAAGTTTCGAGGGTAGGCAAGTTCATGACGCTTTTATTTTAAAAGGGAATTATTAGAACTTTCCCTAAATCAATTTTCGGGATTCAAGATTTGTCATTATTTTGTAATTATCCACTTACATTCAAAATTAGAACAATAAAAAAGTGAAATTGTTACTTGCGATTAACGATTTTTTATTATTTTTGTTCTCTGTAGAATACAAAATAGATATTTATGGAAAATTTAGTAAAAAGACATATTGATTTAATAAATCAAACATCGCTTGATTTTCAACGCAGTATTGCATGGCAACTTCCTTGGGATGAACGCTTGATAGGAATAAAAGGGTCGCGTGGAGTTGGTAAGACCACACTATTATTACAATACATCAAACAAAGATATGGCTTATCATCGGGAGCAATGTATATATCACTGGACAACATCTATTTCTTTGAAAACAAATTAAGTGATTTCGTAGAAGATTTTGTTGCAAGAGGCGGTGAACAGTTATTTGTAGATGAGGTTCATAAATATAACAATTGGGCTGTTGAGCTGAAAAATATTTACGATCAATACCCGAAACTAAAGATTGTATTTACCGGTTCATCATTACTTGAGATATTGAATTCGAGAGTAGATTTAAGCCGCAGAGCTTTGGTTTACAATATGCAAGGGCTGTCGTTTCGTGAATTTCTTAATTTTTATTATAAAACGGATTTTCCCGTGATAGATTTCAAGGAATTATTAGAAAACCATATAGAGATAGCTCTTAGCATAGGGAAAAAAATAAAACCTTTAAGATATTTTGATGAATATCTTAAGGTGGGTTATTTTCCGTTTTACGACAATAATGAAGTGTTGTATTACAAGCGATTACAAGAAATAATAAATATGATACTGGAAATTGAATTGCCATTATTAAGAAATTCGGATATATCTATTGTCGGTAAAATAAAACAAATGCTATATCTCATCAGTCAGTCCGTTCCGTTTAAACCGAATATTTCGGTATTGGCAGAAAAAATAAAAACTTCCCGTAAAACAATATTGGCGTATATCAACCATTTGAATGATGCCAATGTGCTTAATATTATCAGAAAAGACAATTCAGGTGTAAGTTTGCTTCAAAAGCCGGAAAAAATTTATTTGGAAAATACCAATTATATGTTTGCACTTATGCCGGAGAATACAAATAAAGGAAGTATTCGTGAAACCTTTTTTATGAATCAGTTAAGTTATAGCCATTCGTTAAGTTATTCCGATAAAGCAGATTTTGTTGTTGACAATAAATACATATTTGAAATAGGTGGTAAAAATAAGACTAAAAAAAAAATTGCAG
>JALTEO010000435.1 GCA_027073875.1 Bacteroidales bacterium | reverse complement strand
TTATCAATAAAGGCAGTAGAGTTCCAACCTGTTGTCTCTCCTATTTTAACATATCCGGTAGAAGAAGGGATTCCTGTTTCACAATCATCGTGGTTATAGTTGTAGTTGCCTTGGCGACGAAAGATAATATAACCTGCAGCGTTACTACACATATCCGGATCCCATTCTACTGTCATAGAGGTATTGCCCGGAGTTACTTGCAGATTTTGTGGGGCGGGAGCTATTACGGTAATAAAAAAATTAACGATGTGCACGAGAGATAAATCAGAATGGTTATCTGTTGCTTTAATTACTACTTCATAGGGTTGTTTTCTTACATTGTCGCAATCTGTTTGCCATGTAAATTGTCCTTCGGCATGTCCGGCAAGGTTGACTGTTTGGTCTAGAGAGGCACTATTTTGTAGAATAAAAGGTCCACCTTCGCCTTCAAGGGTAATATAATCACCATCAGGGTCAGTTGCTTGAAAAGATACCTGAACCGTAGAACCTGCAACCACACATATATTAGGGATAGAGTCAATTACCGGTGGGTGATTTTCCGATTCAGATACATCTATCTGCATATCTCTGACTATTTTACCTATCTTGATTCCATTACGCCATTCTTCGATAAGCATTGCTACATTATATTTTCCGACAGTGGTCGGACAATCCCATACCAAATCGCCTGTTATAGGGTTAACATAAAAAGTATGACTGGCGGGTGGTAAAGTATATCCGGAAATAGGTGCTCCGTTATTACCGAGGCAAACTGTTAATCCGTAAGAAAGACTGTCACCATCGCTGTCGTAAGCAGCCGGATTGTGAATAAATAATTCTCCTACAGCGGCTTTATCTATGGGGGGATTTAACAAAACAGGTGTATTATTATTACCTTCGTTAGGATTAATTTGTAGAACGGTTTTTATTGCAAACGGCACATTAACAGAGTTTGGGATATTTTTAATTCCTTCATTCCTGTTTTGATCTTCCATTGTAATTTCGTAAGTGCCGGGACCCGGATAGGTATGTGTGCCATGATAGATATTACGGTTATAGTAGTTAGGTAACGAAGTTTTTTCATCGCGATTAACAATGGATGAAGTGCCATCTCCCCATTTAACTTCCAACGAGGGACGATCAGCATTAGAAAGAGAATAAGTATAAGTAACCAGTGTGATTTCGTATTTCAGCGGACCGATTTGCCGGTAAGTAATTTCTCCGGCACGGTTGTGAGTAGCAAATAATACTACTGCATTAAACAAGAAAATAAATAATATACCGAATCGTTTGATAGTCACAGTAGAATTTCTTTTTTACAAAATTATTAAATATTCCTGATATTTATCAATATTTTAACATTTAACCTATAATGTATTGTGTTGAATTATTGTTAGTCTTATTTTAACTGTTTGTTAATCAATGTTTTGTGATTCATTTTTTCCTAGTCTAAAATGCTACTTAGCATCTTTAAGGAATACTTCTATTTGTCATCTGTCCTGAATGTGTTTTTTTATCGTCTTAACTATTTTTTTACTTAAAGCAAAAAGTTTTCTATCGCTGAAATAATTATTGTTTCTTTAAAGTTTACTGGTTACAAATCCGGAAGAGTTAAGATTATAAGGCGACCTTAAAATCATCCTAAGCAGCGTGTTTTTTTATTTAATCTTCATCACCAAAAAAATGTTTATTACCTTTGGGAAAAATTAAAAATATTACAGCTATGTTCCCAAAAACAACTTATATCAAACGGCGAGATGGGTTAAAATCAAAAGTAAAATCCGGTATTATTTTGATTCCCGGAAACGAAGAATCTTCAATGAGTTATCCGGCTAATACTTATCATTTCCGTCAGGACAGCAACTTTTTATATTTCTTCGGACTTAATCATCCGTACTTTTGTGGTCTGATTGATATTGACAATAATACCGATTATATTTTTGGCGATGATATTGAAATTGATGATATTATTTGGATGGGACCGCAACCTTCCGTTAAGTCATTAGCCGAAAATGTTGGCGTTGTGCATACGGACAAATACAATGCGGTATTTGATTTTGTGAAAAATGCCGTTGCCAAAGGCAGACAAATTCATTTTTTGCCGACATATCGTGGCGAACAAAAACTGTTTTATCAAAACTTATTGGGTATTCATCCTGATTTTCTGTCAAATTATTATTCTACGGAATTAATTAAAGCTGTTGTGGATTTGCGTTCGGTAAAAGATGCCGATGAAATTGCCGAAATTGAGAAAGCCATAGCAACCGGTTACGAAATGCATGTTACGGCTATGCGTATGTGTAAACCCGGTGTGATGGAAAGCGATATTGCCGGAGCTATAGAAGGTATTGCCATTGCCCGTGGCAGTATGGTTTCCTTTCCGGTAATTTTATCACAAAACGGCGAAACACTACACAATCATTTGCACGATAAAGTTTTGGAATCCGGCAGATTGATGCTTACTGATGCCGGTGCTGAGACGGAAATGAATTATTGTTCCGACTTCACGAGAACCATTCCTGTTAGCGGGAAATTTACCCAACAGCAACGCGAAATCTATCAGTTAGTATTAGATGCCAATATGCGAGCTGTTGAAATGTCTGCACCCGGTGTCCGTTATTTGGATGTTCATCTCGAAACGGCAAAGGTGATTGCTACGGGATTAAAAGACTTAGGTCTGATGAAAGGAAATGTTAACGATGCTGTGGCACAGGGAGCTCATGCTTTGTTTTTTCCTCATGGACTTGGACATATGATGGGGATGGATGTTCACGATATGGAAGGTTTGGGCGAAGATTTTGTTGGATACGACGAAACGATTAGTCGCAGTAACCAATTTGGCACTGCCTATCTACGACTGGCAAAGGCACTAAAACCCGGCTATGTCTTTACCGATGAACCGGGCATTTATTTTATCCCTGCACTGATTGATATGTGGAAGAAAGAAAATAAATTTACGGATTTTATCAATTATGATAAATTGGATGCATACCGTTCTTTTGGTGGTATCCGTATTGAAGATGATTTATTGGTTACCGAAACCGGTTGTCGTGTGCTGGGAAAACCTATTCCGAAAACAGTAGAAGAAATTGAAAATATTGTAGGAAAATAATACTAAACTAGTATCAAGATAATGAAATAGCTTGATGACTGATTTTGTCATCCTGAACGAAGTGAAGAATCTGTAGATAATGTTGGGATTCTTTACATTGCTCAGAATGATAACTTTTTTTGCTCTTGAAAAGTTTTTTAGGTATAATAGGTCATTTTGTCATAATATTCTCTTAGAGTATGTCATAGTGTCTTAGTTTTTTAGTTGGAACACTTTTTGAAAAATTCATTTGCGAATTTAAAAAATTGAATGTTTAACTAAAAATATAGGAGGACAAAATTATGGCACTAGTAAAAAGAAATGATTTATGGTTTCCAAGCATCAATGACCTTTTTGGTAGCTTTTTCGATGACAACCAAACAAACGATGGTTTAATCTTTAAAACCGGTCGTTCTATTCCGGCAGTCAATATCAAAGAAAACGACAAAAACTTTGAGGTAGAAGTAGCTGCACCCGGAATGAACAAGAAAGATTTTAAAGTTGAGGTAGAAAATAATGTATTGACTATTTCAGCAGAGACAAAAGAAGAAAAAGAGGAAAAGAAAGAAAATTATTCACGGAAGGAGTTCAGCTACGAATCTTTTGAAAGAAGTTTCACTTTACCTCAGGACATTGTTGATGCCGACAAAATCAAAGCTAAGTACGACAACGGAATTCTGAAAATCGAAATTCCAAAAAAGGAAGAAAAAGCAAAACTCAGCAAAGTAATCAACATTGGATAAGAAAAGCTGATGAGGGAGAGAAGAGACCATTCGTCTTCGGACGGGTGGTCTTTTTTTATTTCATAAAAACATAATACAAGATATTGGCTCCCATTTTTAGAGCTTTGAGTCGAATTTCTTCAGAATCGTGATGTACTTCGGGATCTTCCCACCCATCACCTAAATCACATTCGTAATCGTAAAATACAACCATTCGTCCTTGATAAAAAATAGCAAATCCTTGTGCCGGCTTACCGTTATGTTCGTGAATCTTTGGTAGTCCGTTCGGAAAATCAAATGGTTTATGATAGATTGGATAAGAAACAGGCAGCTCAACAAAATCAAGTTCAGGAAAAACTTTTTTCATCTCACGACGGATGTATTTATCTAATCCGTAATTATCGGAGACTTCAAGAAATCCGCCTCCAATGAGATATTTACGAAGGTTTTGTGCTTCCATATCAGAAAATAAAATATTGCCATGCCCTGTAATGTGTACAAAAGGATAATTAAACAGCTCCGGACTGCCAACATCTACTGTTGCATATTCTTTATCAATGTTGGTGTGTAATTGTTCATTAGCAAACTTGATTAAATTTGTCAGCGAAGTTGGGTTGGCATACCAATCACCTCCTCCGTTGTATTTGAGCAAAGCAATTTTAAAACTACTTTTTTGACCGAAAATAAGGATAGGAATAAAAAATAATATCAGAAAAAAATTCCTCATTCGCTAATAATTTTAATCGTTAATGCCGCTGTAATTCCTGCCGTTTCGGTACGCAAGCGGCTTTGTCCCAACGAAATTTCCTGCCAACCGGCTTCAGCCGCCATTGTAATTTCTTTGTCCGAGAAACCACCTTCAGGACCAATCATTACACAAATATTTTTTTTGCTTACGGCTTTTTCTTTCAGCAAAGGTAAATTCTTTTTCCGGCAATGTGCCATAAAAAAATTTGTCGTGCTATTGTTATTATTTGAGTCTATTAGTTTGCTGAAAGATGTAATGTTTTCAATTTTAGGTAAAAAACAACCCATAGATTGTTTGAGAGCCG
>JALTEO010000434.1 GCA_027073875.1 Bacteroidales bacterium | reverse complement strand
ATACACAGTTGCCACCACCTATTATTAAATACGGTAAAAGCAAAGACATTGAAAATCTGGTTAGTGAACTTCATCTGCCGGCAGATTCGTCTTCGCTGCGGTCTGATTGGGCTGTATGTATGAACTCTCCGGAAAAAATAGATTTAAAAAACCGTTTTATCGCCACTAAACAAGTACCCAATGTTAAAGGGATGGGATTAAAAGATGCCTTATTTGTATTGGAAAACCTTGGTCTATCTGTTGAGCCGATTGGTGAAGGAACCATTATATATCAATCAATTGAACCCGGAACAAGAATCCATCCCGGAGATAAAATATTTTTAAAATTAGTTGAATAATACTATGACGCTAAACAAGATATTAGAAAATATTGATTTTAAAACCATCCAAGGCAGCTTGGACAAAACGGTTCATACTGTAATTTTTGATTCACGGCAAGTAACCAAAGACGATTTATTTGTTGCCGTGCGGGGCACCATTACCGATGGACATCAATATATTGAAACAGCAATTACAAAAGGTGCAACAACCATTGTTTGCGAAGAAGTCCCTGAAAATATCAATCAAGATATTACAATTCTACAAGTTCCGGACAGCGGAAAGGCATTATCGCTTTTAGCCGCAAACTTTTACGGTAACCCATCACGCGAGATGAAAGTTGTAGGTGTAACCGGCACCAACGGAAAAACAACAATTGCCACCCTACTCTACAACCTGTTTGAAAAAGCCGGTTACAAATCAGGATTGCTTTCCACCGTGGAAAATTATATTCACACTGCGGTAATTCCCAGTACACACACCACACCCGACCCCATTCAGATTCAGAGCTTAATGCGTCAGATGGTTGAAACCGGCTGCGACTATTGTTTTATGGAAGTCAGCTCCCACGCCATCAAACAAGAACGGATTGCCGGCATTGATTTCAACGGCGGAATTTTTACCAATATCACCCACGACCATTTGGACTATCACAAAACTTTTAAAGACTATCTATATACCAAAAAACGGTTTTTTGACGATTTGCCGCAAACTGCTTTTGCTATTATCAACAATGATGATATTAACAGTAAGATTATGGTACAAAATTGTCGGGCAAAAACATATTCGTATTCGCTTTTCTCTCCCGTTGATTTCCACGCCAAAATTCTGCAAACAGACTTTACGGCAACACATATTCTATTAAACAATCGTGAAGTGTGGGTAAAATTAATCGGCAAATTCAACATAGCCAACCTTTTGGCAATATATGGTGCTGCCACTCTTCTCGGCTTATCCGAAGAAGAAACACTTTTACATCTCAGCGAATTAAATCCCGTAAAAGGACGAATGGAAACCATTTTGTTAAAAGACAATAAAACGGTAGTCATTGATTATGCACATACACCCGATGCTCTGAAAAATATTCTGGAAGTGCTGAATGATATTGAAACAAAAGGCGAAAATATAATAACCGTTTTTGGTGCCGGCGGCAACCGCGACAAGACCAAACGCCCCGAAATGGGAGAAATAGCAGCCAAACTATCAAGCAAAATTATCATCACTTCAGATAACCCGAGGAACGAAAATCCCGAAACAATTATTGAAGATATTTTCGCAGGTATCCCCATAGAAAAACGGAAAAACACATTGACGATTACCGACAGAAAATCAGCCATAAAAACCGCCATTATGATGGCAAACGAAAACGACATTATCCTGATTGCCGGCAAAGGGCACGAAGACTATCAGGAAATAAAAGGCGTAAAACATCATTTCAGCGATAAAGAAACAGTAGAAGAAATAATAAATCTTGAATCCTAAAAAAATGAATTATGTTATATTATTTATTTGAATATCTGGACAAATTAGACTTCCCGGGAGCCGGTGCTTTTCAATACATTTCATTCCGTGCCGCCATAACCATTATTACCTCCTTGATTATTTCAATGATTTTCGGAAAAAAAGTAATCCAACTACTTCAAAAAAAACTTATTGGCGAAACCATTAGGAATTTAGGACTCGAAGGACAAAAAGAGAAAAAAGGCACACCGACAATGGGCGGAATAATTATCATTGGATCAATTATTATCCCCATTCTACTTTTTGCCGACCTGACAAATATTTACATCATCTTGATGATAATCACCACACTATGGCTCGGACTTATTGGTTTTTTAGACGATTACATCAAAGTATTTAAGAAAAACAAGGAAGGACTTTCCGGAAAATTTAAGATTGTCGGACAAGTCGGTTTAGGTATTATTGTAGGTGTCGTTTTCTTTTTCAGTAACGATGTGGTTGTACGAATTCCCGCAGACAAAGTAACATCACAAGAAATTATTCAAAACGACGCAACAGGACAAACACTCTCATCAAAGGAAAACACGAAATATGTCAATGTAAAATCGACAAAAACGACAATCCCGTTTTTAAAAAATAACGAGTTCGACTACAAATATATCATTTGGTTTTTAGGTGAAAATGCCAATAAATGGGTTTGGTTAGTTTTTGTACTTGCCGTAATCTTTATCATCACGGCAGTATCAAACGGTGCAAATATGACTGACGGACTTGATGGTTTGGCAACAGGAACTTCCGCCATTGCCGGAGGGACTTTGGGCGTTCTCGCCTATGTCTCGGGTAATATCATCTTTGCTAATTATCTGAATATAATGTACATCCCGTTTACCGGCGAATTGGTAATTTTTGCAGCCGCTTTCATTGGTGCAACCATTGGTTTTTTGTGGTATAATTCCTATCCGGCACAAGTCTTTATGGGCGATACCGGCAGTTTAACACTGGGAGGCATCATAGCAGTATTTGCAATTGCCATTCGCAAAGAATTATTGATTCCGATTTTAGCAGGAATCTTCTTAATAGAAAATATTTCTGTTATGATACAGGTTTGGTATTTTAAACGAACCCGTAAAAAAACAGGTGTCGGAAAACGGATTTTCTTGATGGCACCGTTGCATCATCATTATCAGAAAAAAGGATACCCCGAAGCTAAAATTGTAACGCGGTTTTGGATTGCCGCAATCTTTTTGGCAGTATTAACCATTGTAACACTTAAAGTTAGATAATGGCAAAACGAATAGTCATATTAGGTGGTGGCGAAAGCGGTGTTGGGGCTGCAATACTGGCTCAACAGCAAGGATTTGCCGTATTTCTTTCCGATTTTGGAAAAATAAAGGAAAACTATAAAAATGACCTCGTCAAGAATAATATTGACTTTGAGGAAGAACAACATACACAAGAAAAAATTTTAAATACCGATTTAGTCATAAAAAGTCCGGGCATCAGCGATAAGGTTCCTATCATCAAGGCAATCATCGAAAAAGGTATTCCAATAGAAAGCGAAATAGAATTTGCTTCAAAATATACCGATGCTAAAATTATCGCTATTACAGGCAGTAACGGGAAAACAACCACCACATTACTGACCTATGAGATACTGAAAAATGCAGGATTAAATGTTCAGGTTGCCGGCAATGTAGGCAATAGTTTTGCACGGGAAGTTGCAAAAAATCAATACGACTATTTTGTATTGGAAGTGAGTAGTTTCCAATTGGATAATTGCTACACATTTCACCCCGACATTGCAGTCCTGTTAAATATCACACCCGATCATCTCGACCGCTACGGTTACGAATTTGACGGATATATCCGTGCAAAATACAGGATAATTCAAAATTTAACCGACAATGACAGCTTTATCTTTTGTTCCGACGATGAAGTTATCAATAAATACAATTCCGAATTAGCCAAAGGAACCCGGTTGCCTTTCAGCATTAAGAAAACTGAAAATCAGGCAGGATATCTTGAAAACAATCAAATAAAAATCAATATTAACCAAAATCAATTAAGTATGTCAATTTACGAATTAGCATTACAAGGGAAACACAACATCTACAATTCGATGGCAGCAGCTATTACGAGTAATGTTCTGAAAATCAGAAAAGACTCTGTCAGAGAAAGTTTAATGCACTTCAAGGGTGTAGAACATCGATTGGAGTATGTTATTAAAGTTCACGGCATTCAGTTTGTCAACGACTCAAAAGCTACCAATGTCAATTCCACTTGGTATGGGCTGGAATCTGTCAAACGCCCTATTGTGTGGATTGCCGGCGGCACCGACAAGGGGAATGACTATTCCCAACTTAACCATCTGGTAAAAAGCAAGGTGAAAGCAATTGTCTGCCTCGGTGTAGATAACACAAAACTCATCGAAGCATTTAAAGATATTGTACCCGTAATTACCGAGACACAGTCAATGATTGAAGCCGTAGGAATGAGTTATAAATTATCGAAAAAAGGAGATACCGTTTTGTTGTCGCCTGCCTGTGCAAGTTTTGATTTATTCAAAAATTATGAGGACCGTGGTCGTCAATTTAAGAACTGTGTTTATAATCTGTAATTAGCCAATGAAAAGAAATATTTTCACATATTTAAAAGGCGACCGCGTCATTTGGATTGTTATCGGGGTGTTTGCCATTTTTTCAATGTTGGCAGTTTATAGTGCTTCTGTTTCCCTTGCCTATAAATACCAAAGTGGAAATACTTTCTATTATTTTCTTAAACACGGACTGATACTTGCAATCAGTTTCATCATCATCTATTTCTTGCACAACCGTCCTTACCGGGTTTTTCTGGTTTGGTCACAACCATTATTTTTACTAAGTATCCCTCTACTATTAATCACCTTAGCATTTGGCAGCAACTTAAACGAAGCATCACGATGGATTGAAATTCCAATTATCGGATTAACTATTCAGACTTCCGACTTTGCAAAGATTGCCTTGATAATGTATTTATCCAAGCTGCTGGCACAAAAGCAAAAAGACAACCAGATAAAAGATCTTAAAGAAGGATTCA
>JALTEO010000433.1 GCA_027073875.1 Bacteroidales bacterium | reverse complement strand
TTATTCGTAATTGATAATTCGTAATTAAACTTTGTGTGTTTTAAAATCAATCATGGATTTTTCATCTGTTAATTTTTGCACGAAAGTAAAATAAATTAAAAAAAATTTGGTGGGTTTAGAAAAATATATTTTTTTTGCACTGCTTTTTAACTGCCGCATTAGCTCAGTTGGTTAGAGCATCTGACTGTTAATCAGAGGGTCCTAGGTTCGAGTCCTCGATGCGGCGCCCTAAAAATCAAGCAGCTACGACTTTTCGATGTGGCTGCTTTTTTATTTTTAGCAAAATTTGCACAAAAAAACGGCTCACTTTATAAAGTGAGCCATTTTATTACGGTCATGCAGTTTCCGGATGCCGTGTTAAGGAAAAATACCTGCCAAAACCTTGGCTTCGGAATGGCATTGACCATAATGATTGATTAAAACCGGAAACCAATAGCAGCACCCAGTCCACCATAATTGGCAAAAGTATAATTTGCCTGAGCATAAAACATTCCCAAGAAATCAAATTGAAAACCGGCAGTATATTTTATCCTTGAATAGGTGTCCGTTTCATCCATCGGGTCGGTAATGTCTTCTAATGTTATGGAAGCAGCCCCCGTTTTGTCGGCGACATACACCGGATAATTACCCAATACCTGAATATGAGAAGTCCCTGTATTATAACCGGCTAATCCATAAAAAGTAAAGCTTTTCAGGGTGTATGATACAGCAGCAGAAAGAAACATACTGTTGTAATTAATCTTTATTTCCTGATTATCATAAGGTCCATGGGCTTCGTTATTAAGAGACGCATTAAAAGAAACATTATCATTCGGTTGCACATCTAAATCGGTATGAGCATAAAAATGATAATAACCACCCAATAAAGTAATTGCTAAAGGTTTATCTTGCAATCCTTTAATAAACCACGCCAAATTTTGATGAACAGACAAACTGTAAAGTACCAACCTAACATCCGACTTTGGGACAGTAATCCAAGGAATAAAACCAAGTGAGAAATTTGTATATTTAAATCTGTATGCTGCATTCATATACGGGAGTGGCATAGCATGATAACCGCTTCCATCCAGTGTTTTGATTTTGAATAAGGGCTTTTTTTCAATAGTAGGATAAGGGTTATAAGTAGTATCATAAGTAGTTTTGTTGGATACCAGCGTAATTTGTGACAACGAATCGCCAAAAACCGTTTGAGCAATGGTTTTGTTCGGATCTTCAGGATGCATATTTTGCAGGTTGAGGTTATTCACATCAAATGTACGGTCGGCTTCCGGAATAGCAACCAAAGATGTCCTGACAGAAAAATTAAAATGACGATTATCGTCTTTATAAGTAATTCGTGTAAAAGCAGTATTATTCATCCCAACCATCATAGCACGGTTCATTGGTAGGATATAAGCACTGATAAGTTTTACACCATCCTCCACTCCACCCTGTATCAAATCACCGGAGTTTACCAGATACTGTGAATGTGCAATTGTTATCGCAAAAAAAAGCAACGGGAATAATAAAATGCGTTTCATACTAACCTTTTTTAATTTTTAACAAAAGTAAGAATTTTTTATTTTTCCTTGTCTTAAAATAAAATATATTTTACTTCAATCTGTAAAAAGTCAGCGTTAATTACTGTGAGAAATAAACTGAAAACGGCAAGCAGCCCGTACCGCTATGAACTTACCCAGTAGCAGTAAGCATTTCGAGCTATTTTCATTTTGATTGTAAAACAAGAAGAGGTTTTTTGATGGCGTTACGGTGGGTCAAAGTTAGGAAAAAATCTTACACAAAGATATTTTATCCAACGCACGGCAAATTGTGGCTTAAAAAAATTTTGACAAAGATTTGAGTACAAACCATTGTCTTAAAAAAATTTTTTAATGCTTGAACCGTTAAAATTTTCAAAAATTATTATTAGTTGGACTGGGTAAAAATTTCAACCGTTCAAAATTTGCCTCTGAATCCGCCCTAAAAATTCTCTGTGTTTACGATTTTTTCCTTCCGGGATTTTATTATTCCGGTGAAAAAAACCTTCCTGAAACCTACCCCAAAACCTCAACGAACATCATTTTCAGGTAGTTAGCTTTTTCGCAAACCTAACCGCCTGATTTTCAGATGCCATTTTTTCGCACTTAGCCGAAAACCTTCCTGAAACCTTCCTGAAACCTTCCTGAAACCTTAAATCAACCTTATATACATATATAATATAAGCTACACATTTGCATCAAAAAACCACAATTTTTTTCTATAAAATTTGTTTATAAAAAAAAGTTGTACCTTTGTATTACGAAAAAAGAAGTAACAATGACAAACGCCATAACACAAAAGGCAGAAAATACCATTAAAGTTTATGGTGGTAAGATTAAAGCCAAATTATCAGTAATTTTTTTCCGGAGCGAGATTAAGCACATTGCCTATGTGCCCGCATTAAATTTGGTTGCACAGGGAGATTCGGAGCAACAAGCTGCAAAAAGAATAAGAGAAGTGGTAGAAATTTATTTTAGAGAAACCATTCAAGATGGAACTCTAAAAGAAGATTTAAAACAATTAGGTTGGCAACTGATGCCATATAAAAGAAACCGGTATCAGTTAGATGACATTTCGAATTTAATTCCTGAAGGGTTTAATATTAATGATTCGATTATCAGAAATCAATCATATTCCATAGCTTAATGGCACGGATAACACCTGTAAAGACTTCTTTGTTTCGTAAATTTTTAGAATTGCAAGGTTTGGAATTTAAGAGAATTAAAGGTGACCATGAAATTTGGAAGCGTCCGAAACTCATTAGACCGGTAACATTTCCGAACAAAGACAAAGAAGTAGATCCTTTTGTTATCGAAAGCAATTTGAAAACCCTGCAGATGGAAAAAGAAGAATTTTTAGAAATCATCAAAAACCTGTAAAATTTTTGTACAAAATTTGTTTATAAGAAAAAGTTGTATTTTTGTAATATAAAAGTAATTTATACTTATGTCCACATATATAGTGTCGCCAAATGATATTAATATTTGGTTTATAGAAGCAACCTATAATTTTTGGTTACGGATCAAAAGAGGAACTATTCAAATTTTTGTTTTAGTTGTTATTTTGCCATTGGTTGCATTGTTATTTACAGCATTTATTATTTTTTATTCTTTATGGTTTAAACTATATGGGGCACATAAGTTTATCAAAAAATTACAAGCCATAGATTTAACCAAGCATAATGATAGCGAAAAACAAGAATTATCAAAGATCATCAACATTTTAATTTTTCCTCCGGTTCAAAAATTCTATAAATCTATATTGACAAAGAGACAATACAAGAAATTCTCTTTTGTGGTTTACGACTTAAATCATCAATTGAAAGAAACAATTAATGAAACCCAAATTTTTCCATCTCAATACAAACCTCTGTTTTACGACTGGGATGGTCCGGAAGATCAGATATGGGAAACCGTTTAAAATACAAACAGAAAGACATTGTCTTAATTCAATTCCCTTTTGCTGATGATGTTACAAAAAACAAAAAGCGTCCGGCATTAATTATTTCAAACGATTCGGTCAATATAATTAATCATGCCTATTTATGTATTAAAATCACAAGTGCCATTAAATCCGAGCCCTATGTTAGTTTTGAAATAAAAAGAGGTATGTTGGCAGGAAGCCATTTAACAAAACCATCTGAACTACGATTAAATGAAATGGTATATGTCAATGAAAGTTCTATTATCAAGAAAATCTCTGAGATTGACGATAGAACATTAAAACGAATCATAAAAAAGATATACTCCGAAATCCTTAAACCATAACCTCACCCAATAATAAAAACAACTATTCCGGCAACAATCCGATAAATCATAAGGCAGCGTAATGGAAATTTTTAATCAACCAAAATTAAATATCCCACCATGTGGATTTTGTTAAAAACCACAATTTTTTCAGGTAAAATTTGTTTATAAGAAAAAGTTGTATCTTTGTAATACAAAAAAATAACGACCTATGTTATTAGATAAGACAGTTTCTCCTTTCGATTATTTTTTACTAACCATATCCGAATGGACATTAAAAATTGGAAATCGGATCAATAAAGTAGGTAACATTATTATCAGTGTTTTTATTACTCTTGTTTTGTTTCCGGTTTTATTATTACTTATTCCTATTTCATTATTTATAGTAAATTGGTATGTTCGATTATTGAAAAAGCAAGATTTTTCCACTTGGGATTTTTACGAACTTTCGGACATACGGAAAGCCAATGCGAAAGTTTTAAGGAAAGATCAAAACGGAAACATTTTCGGGCAAAAGCTCAAATCCATCAAAAAACTTCAGGACATAGACAAGCAGCTTTTTGAGTTACAAGAAAAAAGATATAAAGAACTTTTTTCTTCCGAAGAAGATCGTCATGAGTATGAGAAAGTAGCAGAAAGACTCTTTTCAGGAATTTAATTATTGCTTGTGTTAACGGAAGGAGATGTCATAGTAGTTCCATTTTTCAGACATCAAGAAAACAACAATGGGGAACCCAGATGGGTAATAGTTACAGAAATAGTTGGCGACACATTTTATGTCGTACCATTAACAACACAGACAAGACAAGAAAGAAATTACGACAAAACGATTTTAGTAAAGAAAAAATCATCTGAAGGGAAGATGATGGGATTAAAGAAAAATTCTTTAATTATGCTTGACAGACAGGAAAATTTTAAATTTAAATGGTTCCCTAAATTTATAATCAAAGGAAAATGCCCCGAAGAATTATTAGAAGAAATTTTAGACAATTTGTAACCTCAACCTAAACCTCAACCTCAACCTAATTATTAATTGTTAATTGTCCCGAAGGGATGCCTTTGGCATAAATTGTAAATTATCATGGTTCCAAACATCAGAAAAAAAATCAACGCGCCACAAAAACCCGTACTGG
>JALTEO010000432.1:2513-4909 GCA_027073875.1 Bacteroidales bacterium | reverse complement strand
ATTCTTACAAAAATCAGATTATTGTAAAACTAAGAAACCTGAAGCAGGGTATTTATATTGTAAATATTGAAACAAATGAAGATTGCTTTAAAAAGAAAATTTTGGTTTACTAAGATTACTGAATATTTGTGTTTTAGAATTGTAAATACCGATACAAAATGAAAGATTTTTTTAAATTGGTGAAAAGCAGGAAATCCTCCCGAAAAAGAGAGCGTCATGCTGAACTTGTTTCAGCATCTTTTATTACTGAACCGTTAAACAACCAGATTCCGAAACAAGTTCGGAATGACGAAAGGGCAAGCAAATTCGGGACAGATTCTCTCCAAAGGAGTCTTCCAAAGGGATCCCTGCGGGGCTCCGGACAATGGAGAAATTCTCCCCTTGATGGTTTATCCTCGAACACAGTTCGGGAGGAGATACAGAGGGGTGAAAAACAAAATTGTAAAAAGACCATATCAACCTGAATATATGTATCTTAAGTTATATTTCTTGTCTAATTTATCTCGTTTAACAAACTGTATTATATTAATTATCTCCACATTACAAATCAAAAAACTTAAACTACTGACTTTATGAGCTTTAAAAACTTTACAAATTCTAGGCACTCTAGGCATTTTAGGCACTCTGTAATTATATCGTATTGGTCATCTATATGTTACAAAGTCATAAACTTTAGTAAAATTATTATTTTGTTGCCGGGATTATTAACGGTATTTTCCTGTAAAAAAAAGGATAAACTCCCTGATGAACCAACGCCAACTGTTCAAAACCGTGTGTTTGTAGTTAACGAAGGAGCATTTCAACAGGGTAATGCCTCTTTGTCTGTTTACAATAAGGAAGACAAAAAGCTCTATGCTAATGTATATCAGACAAAAAATGATGTTGGCTTGGGTGATATTTTTCAATCAATGATGATTAAAGACGGAAAAGGTTTTTTGGTAATTAATAATTCAAATAAAATTGTAGTAGCCAATTTGACGGATTATTCCAAAACAGGTGAAATTTCTTCAATAAATTCACCTCGTTATATTTTGCCTGTTTCCTCGACTAAAGGATATGTTAGTTCGCTTTGGGACCACAATTTGGCAATTATTGATTTTAACTCTTTGACAATTACCGGCTACATTGCTATGCCCGGCTGGACAGAAGAAATGGTTATGGTCAGTTCCACTGCATTTGTTACCAGCGTAAAATCATCAGCGGTATATTTGGTTAATACCGGTACTGATTTGGTTACAGACAGCATTGTGGTAGGTGATGCACCTAAAAACATCTTGATAGATAAAAATGGTAAATTATGGGTTTTGTGCGGACAGTATGATTCATCACAAGGAAAACTTGTCAGAATAAATCCTCAGGATAAGACTGTAGAATGCTCAATCAATTTGCCGCTTGATCAAAATAATGTACCCGAAAAATTAAGAATAAATGCTACCCGCGATACGCTTTATTATTTATACAAAGGTGTTCAGCGAATGGCAATTACCGATTCGGTACCTGAAACATTTTTGGCGATATCGCATTTTACCGTTCCATACGGTTTAGGTATTGACCCTGACAATTCTGATGTATATGTTGCCGATGCTATGGATTTTACACAGAAAGGATATTTATTTCGTTTTACATCTAATGGAAAAATGATAGATTCAGTTAAAGCCGGTTATGTGCCTTCGGCGTTTTATTTTGAATAGTATAAATCGATATTATCTCAAAGTCAATTTTACCGATAGCCCTAATGCCATATTTTCGGAATTAGCAGGTGTTATTTTTAATGACAAATCGTCACTGATATCATAATCAAAAAAATGAGCATCTACACTGGCATCCACAATATTCATAACATAAATTGCCATAATACCAATTATATTCAGGTCGCGTTGGTGACGGTAAGCGTCTTTGTAGTATTGTAATTGTTTATCGGGAATTTCGCCATTGAATTCATCAACTGTATTTGGGTCACCATCGGTGGCGTATAAGTAGGCGGTTTTAAACCGATTGTATTCTGTGTTGTCGTGTAGGACGGCATAGGTAAGATATCCGCCTAAGCCGTAGATAATGGGTAATTTCCAATATTTTTTATTGTAAACCTGACCGGCACCGGGAACCACTGCTGAAAGTACACTTGCCAAGGTAGGAGAGTGGTGTAGTGCTGTGTCGCCCACAGCTTTTTGTGCTGAACCGCTTTTGAATGAAAACAGAAAGAAAATCAGTAGGATAATAACCTGAGTTCTATATAAGAAATACTCACAGCTTTTTGATATTTTTCTTAGGCGAGTCATATTTTTGCAGGACTATCGGGATAATTCAATAAAATATGGGGAAGTATAAGGGAAATATCATAAAGCCCTATAGGGAAAGCAAATAGAAAAAATCTTTTAAAAAGAAATCTTTTGTAG
>JALTEO010000432.1:0-2503 GCA_027073875.1 Bacteroidales bacterium | reverse complement strand
AATGAAAACAGAAAGAAAATCAGTAGGATAATAATGTATTTCAGTATTTTCAAAATCAGGACTTTAGTTTGTCAAACAATTCGATAATTCTCTGAAGTTTTTCATTGGAATCAAAATTGATAACGATTTTTCCTTTGCCTTTGTTGTTGTGAGTGAAACTTATTTTTGTGTCAAAAAACCGGCTGAGTTCTTGCTGCAGTTTTTCGTAATTATTAATTTTTTCTGTTTTTTTACGAGATTTTATACCGGTTTTATTTGTATTATATTCTTTAACTATTTCTTCTACTTTTCTTACGGTAAAATCGTATTGAATAATTTGCTCATACAACATTAGTTGGGTTTCGGGGTCATCAATGTTAATGATAGCACGGGCGTGTCCCATTGTAAGTTTTTTCTGTTTTAGTCCGAGTTGAATTTGGGCAGGTAATTTCAATAGTCGCAAGAAATTGGCAATAGATGAACGACTTTTTCCGAGTCGTTTACTGAGTTCTTCTTGTTTGAAATTAAATTCATCAATTAATCGCTTGTATCCTAGTCCTATGGCAATAGGGTCAAGGTTTTCGCGTTGGATATTTTCTACCAATGCCATTTCCATCAGGTCTTGTTTTCCTGCGTCTCTGATGTATGCGGGAATGGTTTTAAGTCCTGCCTTGCGGGCAGCCCGCAGCCGTCGTTCGCCTGATATTAGGACAAACAAATTATTGTCGTCGTCTTTTTTACTAATGGTTATCGGCTGAATAATACCTAATTCTTTTATTGATTCGGTAAGTTCTTTAAGTGTATCTTCGTTAATTTCGGTGCGTGGCTGATAAGGATTAAAGGTGATTTTATCAATTTCTATTTCCTTGATAGAATCAACAATTTCATCTTCTGTTTTGTTGGCATCTTCAATTAAAGCGCCTAATCCTTTTCCTAATGCTTTGCTTTTTTTTACCATAATCAATTGCGTTATTGAATGATTTTTTCTTTTTCGGGAATCTTCGTCATATTGTTTTTTTGTAATATCTCGCGAGCAAGATTCATATAATTGGTGGCCCCTCTCGAGGTGATATCGTAATCAATAATAGATTTCCCGTGGCTGGGGGCTTCACTCAGTTTAACATTTCGTTGGATAATGGTGTCGAAAACAAGGTGTTGAAAATGTTTTCTCACTTCTTCAACTACTTGGTTTGAAAGATTTAGACGCGAATCGTACATAGTGAGTAAAAAACCTTCAATTTTCAAGTTAGGGTTTAAGTTCTTTTGAACAATTTTGATAGTGTTTAAAAGTTTTCCGAGACCTTCTAATGCAAAATATTCGCATTGCACAGGAATTATTATTGAGTCGGCGGCAGTTAAACTGTTGAGTGTGAGCAATCCTAACGAAGGTGAGCAGTCAACAATAACAAAATCATATTGGTTGCCGAATGATTCAATCACCATTTTCAGTCGTTTCTCACGGTTGGGTGTATTCAAAAGTTCGATTTCAGCACCTACCAGATCAATATTAGAAGGCAATAAATGTAAATTATCAAGTTCGGTATTTAGAACAATATCTTTTGCTTTTACAGTATCTAACAAGCATTCATAAAGGGTTACCTTAATGTTATTTATATCAAATCCCAATCCTGATGTTGAGTTGCCTTGCGGATCAGCATCTATCAATAATACTTTATAGTCTAATGCAGCCAGTGCTGCCGAAAGATTAATTGCTGTTGTTGTTTTGCCAACTCCGCCCTTTTGGTTGGCTATGGTAATGACCTTTGACATAAATATTTTTTTTGCAAATTTACGAACAGATGTAGAAAGAAATCGGGTTTACCAAAACGGGTTTTAAACAAAATCGAAAAAATTATACACAATTTGGGTGCAAAATCTATATTTTGTGTGACTACAAAGGTATTGCCCCTTTATTGTTACTTCTCAGTAGTAGATTAAATTTTTAACCTGTTAATTTTCAAAATGTTTTGTCACGATTTTGGTGCTTCGCAAACCAAAATACCGCCAAAACAACCATCTTATATATATTTTATACCCGTGCTAAAGCACGAGTCTATTGAGTTTCCAATTGTTTGACTGTGATAAGTAGTAACCCTTTATTTAAAATGCACAAAAATTCGTCCGAAATTTTTACTGTCTTTTTCAATGCGATGGTATAATTTCTTGATGTCCGGTTGTTGTAAAAAACGCAAAACTTTCTTTTTGAGTTGTCCGCTGCCTTTACCCGGAATTATTTCAACGGTTTTAATGCCTTTTTCAACGGCTTCGTCAATGATATCCTGTAATGCTTTATCAATCAGCGTGCCTTTATTGTAAATGTCGTGTAAGTCTAATTTAAGTTTTGCCAAAATAGTTTTTATAAAAAATTCGAAAAGGTCTTCTTCGGTTAAATTAAAACTGTAATTCCCTGTGCGTTTTGCATAAAAAAACCTGATACAAAGATAGGAGAATTTTTTAACTTCTTATACCAATTCTTATTACAAAACAGTCAAAAGACGATTTTGTAATTTAGAATGGTTAATGC
>JALTEO010000431.1 GCA_027073875.1 Bacteroidales bacterium | reverse complement strand
ATACAGCTATTATTTCACTGCGTTAGATGATAGCAGGAAGTTCATTTACAAATTAATTTTATTATTATCGCTTCGTTTTTCGTAATCAATATTATTGTTTGACTTATGAACTTTTCCTTTTGAAAGGCGAAAAACGATACTGTCCCAAAAGTGTGTAAAGCAAGGTCTCATTCTTTTTATAAAAAATAAATTAAGATTAAAAATTTGGTTGTAACTTTCCGCAAAATTTTGTTATGTCAGTTACACTAAAAAAAGTTGAATCAAAGGCAGATATTAAACAATTTGTTCACTTGCCTTTCGAAATATATAAAGACAATCAATTTTGGGTACCTCCGGTCATTAAAGACGAAATAAAAGCACTCGATCCTGTACACAATCCGGCATTTGCTTTTTGTGACACTGCATTTTATTTGGCTTATAAAGATGGTAGGTGTGTAGGACGCATCGGAGCCATCATCAACCGGAATTACAATAAAAAAACCGGTGAAAAATATATTCGTTTTGCCAAATTGGAATTTTACGACGATGCCGAAGTAGTTGACACCTTGATAAAAGCTGCTGAAGACTTTGGAAAATCAAAGGGAATGGAGAAAGTTCACGGACCTCTCGGATTTACCAATCTTGACACACAAGGGCTTCTTATTGAGGGATTTGATTATTTGCCTTCCGTAGCTTCAGTCTATCACTTACCATATTACAAGACACATTTGGAACGACTGGGCTACGAAAAGGAAAACGACTGGGTGGAATTTGAATTAAAACTTGGAGAACAAGCAGTAAACAAAGCCAAACGCGGAGCAGAGTTGGTAAAAAAACGGTACGGTTTTACCGTTGTAACATTTGCCGACCGAAAACAAATGGAACCTTATGTAAAAAAAATATTCTCCGTGCTCAATGAAGGGTTTGCACGACTTCCGTATGTAACGACTTTCGACGATAAGACAAAAGCACTGTATGCCGAAAAATACATTAAGATTCTAAATCCAAAGTTTGTTTTTGTAGTAGAGAAAGATACCAAACCGGTTGGTTTCTTGGTTGCATTACCAAATATTTCAAAAGCTATGCAAAAAGCCCGTGGGAAATTATTTCCTTTCGGTTTTACACATATTCTGAAAGCATTAAAACATCCGGAAGTAATTGACTTGTTATTGACCGGCGTGTTACCGGAGGTTGAAAAAACAGGTGCCATTGTTATGCTATTTGCCGAACTGCAACACATTATGCTTCAGAATAATTTAGATACGATGGAAACCACAGGGATTTTTGAAACAAACCAATCTGTTATTGCACATTGGAAGAATTATGACCACATTCAGCATAAGAGAAGAAGATGTTTTGTGAAAAATCTATAATCTAAACTTTTAAAAAATGAAAAAATATCGTTTGTTATTCGTATCAATTCTGTTTATAGCCATTTTAGGTTCTTGTGATGTCCTTCAACAAGTTGCCGATCAGTTACCTGCCACTACTACCGGCAGTAATCCGTTAACCGAGCAAGAAGTTATCCAAGGGCTGAAAGAAGCTCTAAGAGTGAGTACCGACACGGCTGTCTCCGTTGTTTCAAAAACCAATGGGTTTTTTAAGAACCAAGCTATTAAAATTTTGTTGCCACCCGAAGCAAAAGTTATTATGGACAATAAAGATAATTCTATGCTGAAAGCAATTGGTGTCACCAAACTCATTGATAATGTCATATTACGAATGAATCGTTCTGCCGAAAATGCATCAAAACAAGCAGCACCTATTTTTGTAAATGCCATAAAAGCAATGAGCATTCAAGATGCTTTTAGTATTCTTCACGGTGCTGATAATGCCGCAACAGAATATTTCAAAAAGAAAACTTCACAGGACTTATTCAACGCATTTAAGCCAACCATAAAACAAGCTCTCGACAAACCACTGGTAGCCAATATATCAACTACAAAATCGTGGAACACATTAACTTCTAAATACAATAAGGTGGCTCCATTAATAAATAAACCAACGGTAAATACGGATTTGGTTAACTTTGTAACTCAAAAAACCATTGATGGACTATTTGTAAAATTGGCAGAACAAGAAAAGAAAATCCGTAAAGACCCTATTGCAAGAGTTACAGACATCTTGAAACGGGTTTTCGGTTAATCTGAATTATTTTATTATCTTGCCATATTAAAAAATATTTCGTTGTAATTTTGTAAAAAAACACAATATGAACTCATCTGTAGAAAAACTTTGGGGCGAAGAACTCGCTTGGATAAAAGACAATACCATTAGAAAAAAAACAGCCCGTGTTTGGGAAATGGCTCTCGAAAGAAGTGTGTTGACAGCCGACGATTTAAATAAAATTCCGTTTACACTTTTAGTTGGTCCCGACCTGAAAGTAACATTTATGGATCATAAGCGGGCAGTTGTTCACATTGCTAAAGCATCGGGCGAAAAGATAAACGATATGTTCCATGGCGAATTGACCTGCAATATGGATGTACTGATATCCGGAGCTATCCTCTGTGATGTGGGTAAACTTTTGGAATACGAGTTAGATAAAAATGGTAAAGCCATTCAGGGAAAATACGGAAAATATGTCCGGCATCCGTTTTCGGGAGTTGCACTGGCTGAAGAAGCAGGTTTACCACCGGAGATTGTTCATATCATTGCGGCACATGCCGGCGAAGGCGATATGATTAAGCGATCAACAGAAGCTTTCGTTGTTCATCACGCTGACTTTATGACTTTCCTGCCATTTAAAAACGGGCTCAAGTAATTTCTCAAAATTTATCGAACGGAAGCACCATATTGGAAATATTCTGAATTGGTCCTGCTAATTTACTTTCAGACAGAAATTTACCATCGAATAATTGATTTTGTGTTTTTGAATTCAGATATTGCAATACAAAGAGTAAAGCACCTATAATCAGCAACATTTTTAGTATGCCAACTAAAATACCGGCAATGCGAATAAAAATTCCCAGTCCGATTTTTTTCAATATTTTGTCAAGAAAACGGGCAAGCAACTGAATGATTAACAAAAACCCGATAAATGTAATTACAAAAGCTACGGGTTTAATGTAGCTGCCATTCCACGAAAAATGTGTTGTCAAAAACTTTCCGACAAATCCGGCAAAATAAATTGTCGCCATTAGCCCGACAAAGATGGCAACAATACTTGCCAATTCCATAATAACGCCTTTCATATAGCCCCTGACGGCAGCATAGGCAATCAATACTAAAATAATTAAATCCAGTGCACTCATAACTATCTGATTATTTCGTTTCTATTCATATCAAACCGTAAAAGCAACGCCACAAGAACAATAAAAGTCCAAAGCGAAGAACCACCATAACTAATAAATGGCAACGGAATACCAATAACCGGCATTAGCCCAATAGTCATTCCAATATTCAGCATAAAATGGAATACCAAAATACTTAATACGCCATAGGCATACACACGGCTAAAACGAGATCGCTGTCGTTCGGCAATCGTTGTTATTCGCCATAGCAGTGATACAAAAATGATGATAAAAAATGTGCTGCCTATAAAACCCCATTCCTCGCCAATGGTGCAGAAAATAAAGTCAGTGCTTTGCTCCGGCACAAAATTATATTTGGTTTGTGTGCCTTGTAAAAATCCTTTACCCGTAAATCCTCCTGAACCGATTGATATTTTTGATTGATTGACATTGTATCCTGCTCCTTTCGGGTCTGATTCCAAGCCCAAAAGAATGCTGATGCGTTTCTGCTGATGTGGTTCCAGAATATTATGGTAAGAATAATCTACTACGAAAGTAAAGCCCGTAAATAGTAACAAAATTATTAGTAACGGGAGAAAATGAAAGAGCCGCCGTATTGTTGCCACGATTGAAAAAACAACAATAATAGATACAACACTGTAAAAAATAATTAGGAACCATTTCTCGCTAATAGTGTGATAAACAAAATAAAAAAATGCTAACCACATCAGAAAAATAACCGTGGAGACAGCCAAAACGATCGAAATATTCTTCTTGTTTCGCTCATACAGGATATAGATTAAAAGAAAAGTCAAAAATATTCCTAAAATAACAAAAGTCTTTGGGAGTACTAATACCAAGAAGAATAAAACAATTAAAGATGCTATCAAGATTAGGAAAATTGGTTGCATCCCTTCGCGATAAAGCACTAACATAAATGCAAAAAACACCAGTGCCGAACCGGTATCATTTTGAAGTAATACCAACAACACAGGTATCATTATTAATATACCTATGGTTACAAGTTGTTTGAAATTTTTGGCATTAAACTCGTGTCTTCCCATATATTTTGCCAACACTAATGCAACGGCAATCTTGGTAAATTCGGCAGGTTGTATTCGCAGAAATCCCAAATCAACCCACGATTTTGCCCCGTTTATCTCTTTCCCAAATATAAAAACACTAATCAAAACCAAAATAGACAAGCCATATACCGGATAGGAAATAAAAGCAAAAAATTTACTGTCAATAATCAAAATGGAAAACAATAAAATTAATCCTACAATTATCCACAGAAATTGCTTCCCCGCCCGTGACGAGAAATTCATCAATCCCGGATAATCAGGATTGTAAGTTGCTGCATAAATATTTATCCATCCGATAAAGATCAATGACAGCATCAGCAAAAATAAAGGCCATTCAAAATTTTTTATGGCAGTATTTTCTTTCATCTATTTTTTTAGTTTGTAAAGTTTATAAAGTTGAAAGTTCATAAAGTTTAACAACCCCCTTAATCCCTCCCGAACTTTGTTCGAGGACAAGCTCTTTACTAAGGAGGAAACAAGAAGTTTAAAGTTATTATTTATTAGCAGATTAACATATTTTTCATTCGTAATTCCTAATTGATAATTCGTAATTAATAATGTGTGTTTTAAATCAATCATGAATGTTTTATATCAAATTATTATTTCTTCTATTTTTTTTCCAAGA